>JAHDBS010000496.1 GCA_020630225.1 Anaerolineales bacterium
GTGCAATATGGCTGGACGCATTTGCTCGGGCTTTCGCATGCGAGTGAAACGCAGTGTTTCTTGGTGGATATTGATGCAGCGTTGCGGCAGACGACAAAAGAAATTGTGCTGTCTCCAGCGCCTGCCGCAATGTCTCAAGCGTAATTAGGCGCACACCTCTGTGTCGCCGTACTTTTCCCAACGCTCCGCGTTGAAGATTTGGTCATTGTATTGACCGGTCAAAATGCGGTCCTTAGCATCAATCCAGTTTTGCTTCCACTGGGTTGCATCCCGCAATTCAGTTTCTGGCGCTGATCGACTGCGGGCGACAAATCCAGGAAAAGCTGGACGACCGGAAGGCTGACCGACTGGGTTCCAACGGAGATCAAAGCTCCAACGGATTTGGTCGGTCTTGTTATTTAATGCGGCGTGCTCCGTCAGTTGATGGAACATAATGATGTCACCTTTCTTAACTGGCAGTTTCACCACCTCACGCGTATTTAGCAGCTTGCCCGGAATATAGTTCTCGGCGGCAATGCCATCGCCAGGGCAATGAATGGTCATTTCGCCCTTCTTATGCGATTTTGGAATCGCAATCAGGCAACCCATTTCCTCTTCTGCATCGGAAATGGCCACCCAAGTGGTTGTTACGACTGTCTGATCAGCTTCATCTAGCAAAGCACCATGGTCCTGATGCCACGTTGTCGTGCCAACATATGAATTCTTGCCGGCCAATTCTGGCAACGCTTTGCGCGGTGGCTTGATGCGCACATGCTGCACCGGATTGCTGTAAATTTCAGACCCCACAACCGACTCAACAACATCTAACAATTTGGGGTGTGTCAGCAAATCAAAGACTGCTGGCCCAGCATGCATGGTTGCATCGGCAGGAAAGTTATTAGCCAGTGGAAAAGTGATGTCAATCTGGTCAAAGAAGTTGTCTTCGGTGTGTAGTAGCTGTAAATACTTGTCGCTAAATGGGAGGTCGCGAAACGTTGGCGGCAGCTCGCCAGCGGCAATCTTCGCAGCAGCAATGTCATCCAGCAACGCTGAATACTCTGCAACGATGGCATCGATCGTGGATTCATCAATGACGTTTTCAACAACTAAATAGCCATTTTCTTCGAAAAACGCCAATTGATCTGCTGATAGTCCGTGGTTCATGTCCTTTCTCCTGTGAACTGTCGGGGCGATGATCAATATATAGTGTTGTATTTCATTTTACTGACAAGCCTATGTCAAATCAATTGCTAAGTTTGAACGTCTAAAAAGTCGACGGCGCGGCGTACGACGCACAAGCAGTTTGCCGGGTAACAGCCGCGTGTTAGCAGTAGTATTGGTCTCTGGCGACTGTGCCAAATAATGGAACTCCGTATTGACCTGAAACCCAAACCGTCGGTGCAGTGCAGCTGCTGTGCGTTTATTGCTTGTCACAACTAAAGCATGTGAGCGCTTCGCTAACTTGGAAATTTGCGTCAGTCGGTAATAGGCATCAGCGCTTGGGCATTGATTCAACATGAAAAATACGTTTTCATCTAACAACGCAAATCGCAATTTATTGCTTAGGTTGAACTCGCTTAGATTTAACACCTGTACTTCTAGCTGTTCAGCCCAAGCACTCCAAAAGCTAATCTTTGGACGTTCATACTCAACAGCTTCTAGTGCGGCATAGTTAGCGATCAGAATCCGGCTCCCAAAATGCTTATAAATCCATGTGTCATATAACACTTGCTCCAATAGGTGTTGTGCCAGCAGCGACTGTTTTGGCAGATACACGCACAAGTTCTCACGCCGCCGGATAGCGCGAATGAGTTGGTCCAGTACTTGGCCGCAAATCCCCTCTAACAGGCTCCAATGCTCAAGTTCTGGCAAGTCAGACATAAGACGATACTGCATGCCTTGGCGCATCATGTCACGGTAGTTTGGAAAGTCATTCGACTGCCGAGCCAAATAGCGACGATAACTCCGCCAGTCTGTAAATTGACTAATGGTCGTCAACTGATGCCGAAACAAATGCAGATGGTAATACGGTAACTGCTCCCACTCGTTTGAACGCCTGAGCGGGCGAAACGCACGGTCTTGCAGCAGCAATAGTGTCAATTCTTTAAAGAAATCAAAGTCAAAAGAATCTGGTTTGCCATTTTCAAATTTTGAGATAGCCGACTTGGATGTCCTATAGCGCTGAAACTTATCCACAAGATGTTGCTGTGTCACTAAGGGGTCGCTAAATTTTTTACGCGCTGTGGAAACAAATAGTCCTAATGATTTCTGATATTGACTTGCCATTATTAAATACCAAACTGGGTCAACATGACCTGCTAAGTCATCATTAGTTTCATTTTTTCAAGTCAGAAACTCGAAACTTTTTCAACGATAACTATGTCAAAATTTTATCAGAACATATGTTCTCTTGTTTAGTATTTATGTCGCGTTGGAGGGTAACTGTATGGCAAAGCGGAAACGAAAGATTAGGCGTAAACAGCTTAAAAAACTGCCAAAGCAGCATCATGAAGAACTTGTGCGGATCTTGGTGGAAATGGTGAAAGCGTTACTGGATCAGGAAAATATAGAGAAGAAGAACAGTAGAAGATGATATATTGTATTATATATACTATAGTGAGGTAAAGAGATGAGTAAACAACATATTATCTATCAACGGCTATCCACCAATGAACAGCGCAAAAATGATATTTATAGCCTCAAGCGTCAAGATGCACTAATTAATCTCATTCCTGACAACCCATACAGCATTGATGATGTCTGCCTGCCTCGACATGAGATCCTACCAGAGATTTATGTCTACAAAAATGTGACGGTTATCAAGTGTGACCTTGGCGTGTCGTCAAAGCTGGGAATGAATGAGCGCCCTGGCCTTCGCTACCTGTGCGACCAAATTCGGATGGGCGTCGTGGAGACAGTTTACATTATTGAGGTCTCACGCCTGTTTCGCGACAATCGCTTTTTGCAAGCACCTCAGTTTGTTGAATTATGCGAAAAGATGCAAGTCAAGATCCAAGCGCTCGGCATGGAATATGACTTCTCAGACAAGTTCTGTAGACGAATCTTTTTGTCTTACTCAGACTTTGCAGGGATGGAGCGCGATCAGTTTGTAGAGCGCTCTACTTTTGCACGCCAAGTCAAAGCACTTGAAGGCCGATGG
>JAHDBS010000042.1:0-15778 GCA_020630225.1 Anaerolineales bacterium
GCCTCAGCAGACGCCATTGACCGCGTCGTCATTGATGCAAATCGTCCGTTTGAAACCGTGCTAGCAGATGTCAAAGCTGAAATACGCGACTACTTACAATTGGAGTTAGAGTAGATGAGTAAACCTCATATCGTTGTTGTCATCCCTGCTCGGGGTGGATCAAAGTCCATTCCGCGCAAAAATATCCGTAACTTTGCGGGCCACCCGCTCATTGCATATCCGATTAGCGCTGCGCTGGCTGCAAAGCATGTAGATCGCGTTATTTTGTCAACCGATGATGAAGAAATTGCGGCGGTGGGGCGACGCTATGGTGCGGAAACACCATTCCTACGCCCAGCCGAGTTTGCGCAAGATGACACCCGTGACGGACCTGTCTATCAGCACGCGCTAGATTGGCTAACAGAAAATAGTCAGGCACCGGACATTATGGTGCAATTGCGCCCCACTGCACCATTGTTGCCAAAAGGCATGATCGATGCAGCGATTGAGCTGTTTCTGGAGAACCCAGACTATGACAGCTTGCGCAGCACCATTCCAGCGCCAGACCCACCATTCAAAATGTGGCGGCTCAAAGAAGACGGCAAGACGCTTGTTCCGGTTGTCTTAGCAGACGTGTATGAGTCTTATAACGCACCGCGCCAAGAGCTTCCAGCAGCATTTTTACACTCAGCCCATATCGATGTCTTTTCAGCAAAGACCATGCGCGAAAAGAACTCAATTACCGGTGACAAGGTGCTCGCCTTTCCGGTAGATCGGCGGTTTACCGCAGATATTGACACCATGCTGGACTGGTATAACGCACAAGCCGTATTTGCTGGCGTTGCCGAAGACATCGTGATGCCGCCTGAATCGCTGAAAGAAGGTTATGATCTTGCCCGCACAAAGCTAGTCGTCCTAGATTTTGACGGCGTTCTCACCGATAATCGCGTGCTGGTTTTACAAGACGGAACAGAAGCCGTCATCGCCCACAGAGGCGATGGGCACGGCATTGGTCAGCTCAAGAAACAAGGTGTAGATGTCATGGTCATCTCAGCCGAAGTCAACCCGGTTGTTGCTGCCCGCTGCAAAAAGCTAGATATTCCATGTATTCATGGCGTACAAGACAAATTGCCGTTGCTAAAGGCAGAGCTGGCTAAGCGCGGGATTGATGCTGCCGATACTATTTATGTTGGCAACGACACCGCCGATGCCGCCTGTATGCGCCATGTTGGACTAGGCGTGGCTGTGGCAGACGCCCATGAAAGTGCCAAAGAGGCGTCCACCCTAATCTTAGAAAATAACGGTGGCTTTGGCGCTGTTCGTGAATTGTGCGACCGAATTATTACAGCACTAGAAAAGTGAAGGTCTAAGCAGGCATGAAGCTATCTGCTGCTTGCCTCTTTATATGACTTCATGGATTCAATCTAAATGACAGAACCTGACACTCGACAGCCTGTTGACATCATTATTTTTGTTGAGCACATTGTGCGCGAGTTTAATATCGCCACATGCTTGAAATATCTTGGGCATCAACAAGCAGATGATGTAAGCATTGAAGTCTGCTCGCTACCTTTTGGCTTTTACGACGCCCTAAACACCTACCTGCCACGGGTCGTCTTGATGCCATCAGTCGGGTTCTTTGATGATCCTCAAACGCATGGCCGCATTATTCATGAAGTCTGGCCAGACACCATTATTGTCAACTTAGCGTGGGAACAATTTTTCCACAACTGGGAAAAAGACTACCGTGTGCCGCAGTCAGACTATGAACGTAAAGAAGCAATTTATTTGGCATGGGGGCAAGAATACGTAGCGTACCTAACCGGCAATGGTGTCGATCCGCAGCAAATTCATGTCAATGGCAATTTGTCTTGTGCAATTTACGACAAGCCATACAGTAATTACTTGCCAACGCGAGCTGACTTAGCCGCCGAACACGGTCTAGATGCAACCAAACGCTGGTTGTTCTTTCCAGAAAACTACTTCTTCGCGTTTCAGACCAATCATCAATTGAATGGGCGGGCCGAAGTCGGGGGCCATAAGCAAGGGTTATATGACTTCCGAACTTGGAGTCAAGAGAGCCTTGAAATTGTCATTGAATGGCTACAAAACTTAGCCTTAGCGGAAGACATTGAAATTATTTTCCGCCCACGCCCAGCAATTCCGCTGGATCGTTACGAAAATTTGTTTGGTCGCAAAGTTAGCAGCTTGCCACCAAACTTACATCTCATTAAGTCTGGTAGCGTAAAAGAATGGGTCTTAGCATCTGAACTAGTTGTGTCTTCTAACAGTACAACTATGTTAGAGAGTGCTTATGCAGACAAGCCAACGTTCCGGTTGGCGCCAATTGAAGTCCCGCATTTATTCACCCACGATTGGCTGCATGACGTGCCTGCGGTGCGTACATATGAGGACTTATTACAGTTTGTCCAAACACCACCAGTCCCAACGCCAGCCCTAACCACCTACCTAAGTGACAATGCAAGCAAAGACCTAACCCCATTGCCAGGGGCAATTGCATTTGCATTAGACCAATTACAACGCTCAAAAAATACGATTACCCACCCATCTTTCTCTCAAAATGGCTTTGATGCCGCATTTGAACGTCGGTATCAACACACTTTCTGGGAACGGGTTAAACTATGGCGCAAGCGCAAACAAAAACAAATTAGCTTGCGTCTCACAAAAATTTTGCCGTTTTTTCCGGCACCACTGGCAACGCATCGCTCAGACAAATTCACAAGAGCCGATGTTGCAAACAGTGTAGAGCGTTGGGCAACCATCCTTAGCGATTAATATCAATCATATGCAAATTGGAAACCGTGCAATTGGTGCTGGCAGTCCAGCTTATATCATTGCTGAAATTGGAATCAACCATAATGGTGACTTGGATCTTGCAAAGAAAATGATCCAACTTGCGCATGACGCCGGTTGTGATGCAGTCAAGTTTCAAAAACGAACCGCTGAATTGTGTGTTCCTGTAGAACAACGCAGCAAAATGCGTGAAACGCCATGGGGGTACATTACCTACATGGACTATCGTTACAAAGTTGAGTTTGAAAAAGCGGAATACGATGAAATTGACGCCTACTGTAAAGAATTAGGCATTCAATGGTTTGTCTCATGCTGGGACCATAAATCTGTTGAATTTATGGAGCAATACAATCCACCATGCTACAAGCTCGCCTCTGCCTCTATTACAGATGACGCCTTGTTACAGGTTCACCGTGACACAGGTCGACCGCTCATTATGTCCACCGGCATGTCTAGCATGGAACAAATTGAACATGCAGTAGCCACAGTTGGTAAAGACAACCTTATGCTGATGCACACCACCAGCAGCTACCCCTGCCCAGCAGAAGACATTAACCTCAACATGATCCACACGCTGAAGGATAAATTTGGCGTCCCTGTTGGCTACAGCGGTCACGAAACAGGCTTACCACAGTCTATTGCGGCAGTGGCAATGGGGGCTTGCTCTGTTGAGCGGCACTTCACCCTGGACCGTTCCATGTGGGGCAGTGACCAAGGTGCCTCGCTAGAACCAACAGGCATGCGCCGTCTCGTGCGCTACATCCGCACGATTGAAGCCTCTTTGGGAGACGGCGTAAAGAAAGTAACGCCAACCGAAGAAAAGATGGCCGCAAAACTGCGCCGCCGCTAATAAAAACACAGAGACAGAGAGTCGCGCTTCGCGCTAGAGACAGAATGCTATAGTCGAAATTTGTCTCTGTCTCTGTCTCTTCTCTCTGTCCCCATGCCCGTCCAACTCCCAGAGCGCAAGTGGATCACCACGCTTGTTGAAGTCAAACATCGCTCGTGGCAAGCTAAGATCTTGTTTGCTTGCATGGCTATTGAACGCGGTTATGGCATCATTTTGGGCAACAAAAATGTCATCGATCGCCGTTGGAATCACTTACCAACCGGCATTTGGTTCGACAAAAGTATCACCCCGCATAAAGTCAAAAAAATAGCAGCCCGCGTCGCGCATGGCTTCAAAATCGTCGTGCTAGATGAAGAAGGCCTCGTCATTGATGATGACGTATTTGCCAATGTGCGCATGTCAGCCGAGACCCTCAAACTCTCTAGCGCGGTGCTTACATGGGGGAAACATCAGGCCAACGTCATTCGAAATGCCTACCCTGATGTCGCTGTGCCCTTGCATGAAACTGGTAACCCACGCGTAGATTTGTGGCGGCCAGAGTTCAATGGGATTTTTGACGCTGAGGTTCAAGCCCTAACTCAGCAGTATGGTGACTACATCCTCATTCTGTCGAACTTTGCGAACTATATTGACAAACAAGATATCGATAGCCTCATTGCTGCGCAGCGTGGCACGAATATTCGCACAGAAGCAGACGAGCAATGGTTCTGGGACTTTGTTGCCTTCCATGACCGCGTCCGGGCTGCATTTGAAGCGGCCACACTAGCGTTAGCGCAGGCCTTCCCAGAAAAAAACATCATCATCCGGCCTCACCCCGGCGATAATGAACCTTACTGGGCTGCATTTGCAAAGAAAACCCCAGCTAACGTCAAAATTATTTATCAAGGGGTGGTTACACCATGGTTACTTGGTGCAAAAACCGTTGTTCATAATTCCTGCACGACCGGCCTTGAAGCGCTAATCATGGGCAAAACACCAATTGCCTATGTCCCTTTTGATGCCAGCGAGTTTGAAATTGGGTTTACCAACGCGGTCAGCCAACAGGTCACCACAACAGAAGACCTAATTGCTGCGGTACAAGCTGCATATGACTCACATGCATGGCAAGGACAACCAGACGCACTTGCGCATGCAACAACCTACCTAGATGCGATCCGTGGCGCACTTGCCACTGACCAAATTCTAGATGTCATCGACACCATCACCATTGACCCTACGGCTTACACCTACACTGCCGAACCATGGTCAGAGGCACGTCACATCGCCCGCAATAGCTACCGCCAAGCCTTGGACACGCTAGACCAACTCGGCTTACGAAAAGGCAGCGATCAAGCGCGGCTCAAACAGCGTTTCATCAAACGCAAATTCCCCGGCTCTAGCAGTGCTGAGATCAACGCGCTAATTGCGCAGTTTGCTGCAGTATCTGAAAAATTTACTGATATCAAGGTCGTCAAATTAGAGCGTGATCTCTACGCCTTATATCGATGATGACTGCGCCTTACATTGATTTTCTCGGTGTCGCCGGTTGTGGCAAATCCACACTGGCTACTCACCTAATTACGAAACATCAATACCTGACTCGAAAAGATTTACAAACCAAGGTTTTTGGGAAAACACCAAGCAAGCGTCTAAATTATTTACTGCAAAACGCTCAGACCCAACGCTTTGCCGCAAGACACCCTAGCCTCCAGCAGCACATTGCGCAGGCACAAACCAGCAGTAATGTCTCACCAGCACTCCAAGAGCGAGTTCGTAATTGGGTTTGGACAGACTTATGTCTAAGACAAAAAGGGGCTGCCTCAGCATCTACCCAACTGTACTTATTTGATGAGGGGATTTTGCAGCGCGTGGCTGGCTTCTATTCAACGCGTACCACCCCACCAACGGTGGATAGCTTAACCCCGTGGTTTAAGACCATGGTCAGACCAGCCTTGACGATCTACATCACAGTAGATTTAGAAACCAGTCTGGCCCGCATGCAACAGCGCAACAGTGTCCCAATTCACTTTCAGACCCATTCTGCTGAACAGCTACGTACAGCCATCGCTTATCAAATTCAGGCCGCAGATTTGTTATATTCTGCAGCATTGGCACAAGGTTGGAATTGCGTAAAATTTGACAATATGCAACCGTTTGAATCAGCCCGCCAAGCAGAACTCATGGCATTAATTCCACAGGACTTGCAACGCTAATGTGCGGTATTACCGGCTATATTGATTTAGGCCGCAGTCAACTCGAAGCGGATCTCTTGGCAATGGTGACGGCTTCAGCCGCAAACATCAGCCATCGTGGGCCAGATGCCACCGGAGCCTGGGCCGACGAACAGGTTGGCATCGCCCTCGGACACCGCCGGCTCTCGATTATTGATCTTTCACCAACAGGTGCTCAGCCAATGCAATCGCATTCTGAACGCTACATTACGGTTTATAACGGTGAAATTTACAACTATCAAGATCTTGCAGCAGAGCTAAGTCAGCGCGGCGTCCGCTTTCGCGGCACGTCAGACACTGAAGTCATGCTGGCTGCATTTGATACCTGGGGGGTTGACCACACGCTCGAAAAATTGACTGGCATGTTCGCCATTGCCGTTTGGGATCGCGCTGAACAGTCGCTGTGGTTAGCGCGTGACCGCATGGGTGAAAAACCACTATATTACGGCTATTGCGGCAATCAATTCGCGTTTGCATCAGAGCTAAAAGCCTTTCATGCGTTAGCAACGCCACCGACTGAAATTTCAGAGGCAGCAACAGAACTTTTCCTGCGGAAAGGGTATATCCCTGCCCCATATTCTATTTATACGAATATTGCCAAATTGTCGGCTGCGAGCTATATCCAGCTCTCACTCACAGACTTGCAAACCCACGTCGTCCCACAGCCGACGCAGTATTGGACGTTGCCCACAGCAGCGAATCCGGCTCAGTATGCTGGTCCCGACGCGGTCATTGCTGCCTTTGAAGAACGCTTTTCAGCTGTTATCAAGCGCCAGATGATCTCTGATGTCCCGCTCGGCGCATTTTTGTCTGGCGGCATCGATTCTTCGCTGGTTGTCGCGCTGATGCAAGCCCAAAGCAGTAAACCAGTGCGCACTTTCACAATTGGATTTGTGGAAGAGAGTCACAATGAAGCAGTTTACGCCAAAAAAGTTGCCGACCATCTCGGCACGCAGCATACTGAGTATTATCTAGAGCACGCTGAAGCACAGGCCGTCATTCCTGATCTGCCTGAAATTTACGATGAACCCTTCGCCGACTCGTCCCAACTTCCAACCTATTTGGTAAGCCGCCTTGCACGTCAAGACGTGACCGTTTGCCTCTCAGGTGATGGAGGCGACGAATTACTTGGGGGATATCACCGTTATCAAAACGTACAAACTGCTTGGGACCGCAACAAGCGTAATATCTTCCAGCAGCTAAATGCGCCCCAGCGTGTCGCGCAACGTGTGGCAGCCCACGCAAACAGCGGCCTTGCCGCCAAGCTAGACAAATACACAACTGCCTACACCGGCCTCCCCGCATTCAATGACATTGCTAGTTTCTATCCACATTATGTGTATCGAAATTGGATTGGCAACAGCGTCACCCAAGCAACAGCCAACGCTTACTTTGACTCAATGTCACGTCAAGCAGATGCTGTCTATGCAGAGAACATCGTCCAGCAATTTATGGCATACGATGTGCTCACCTACTTACCTGATGATATTTTGGTCAAGCTAGACCGGGCGGGGATGGCGAACAGCTTAGAAGCCCGCGTGCCGTTCTTAGACCATCAGCTTGTGGAATTTATTTGGCAACTGCCTTTTGAATACAAAGTCCGGAAAGGAAATGCGAAGTGGCTCGCCAAAGAATTGTTAGGCAATTACGTTCCACGCGCGTTATTTGAACGCAAAAAGCAAGGCTTTGGAATTCCAATTTCAGGATGGCTACGTAACTCTAGCCTTGTTAACTGGGCAGACGATCTGCTACAGACCCAATCGTTGCGTGAAATTCCCAACTTGCCTACCGCGCTTATTCAACAACGTTGGCAACAGCACCGTGCCGGCCATGCAGATTGGGCCGTATTACTTTGGCGCGTTCTCATGCTCCAAGCTTGGCGACAGCGCTGGCAGCGCTAGTCAATTGTAATGCGAATTACTGGTGTCATCAGTTCACTAAAAGCTGGCGGTGCAGAACGCGTGATGGCAACGCTTGCTAACGCTTGGCAAGCAGCCGGCCATGACGTCACCTTAGTGTTAACTACTGGCGCACGCACTGCCAATTTCTACACAATTGATCCGCAAATCACAGTCCTGCCGCTAGATCTCAATATCGGCAACGTTAGAGAATTGCTACATGGCCTCCGCCTATTGCGCCGCACCATCTTAGACACAACCCCAGATGGCGTCATCAGCTTTATTGATGTCACTAATGTACTGGTGTTATTGGCGTTGCGCGGCACCCAGATCCCCATCATTGTGTCTGAACGAATTGATCCCAAATTTCATCCCATTGGGCGTGTTTGGGAGACCTTACGTGCAGTTAGTTACCGTTGGGCAAATGCCATTGTGATGCAAACGCAACAGTCGAAACAGAGCCTTGGGCCAAGACTACAGCGCCACATGCACGTCATTCCAAACCCGTTGAATTTCGCTGACGCCATGCAAAACATCACCCCAGACCGGGCACAAATTATTGTCGCCATGGGACGGCTAAATCCACAAAAAGGATTTGACTTACTCATCGATGCCTTTGCCCAAATTGCAGCAACTCTCCCTAACTGGCAACTCCACATTTATGGCGCAGGCCAAGAACAAACAGCATTGCAACAACAAATTGCAACGCATGCGCTTACGCACCAAATTCAGCTCAAAGGGCTAACGCAGTCCCCATTTGAAACACTACAGCAAGCCACTATCTTTGTGCTTTCTTCACGCTACGAAGGCTTTCCGAATGTCTTGCTAGAAGCAATGGCCAGCGGTTGCGCAGTTATCAGTTATGATTGTCCTTCGGGGCCAGCCGATATCATTACAGATCAACATAACGGGTGGCTTGTTCCAGCGGAAGATGTACCAGCACTTGCTAGCGCCATCAAAACCGCTGTTGATAACCCAACAACCGTCGCACAGATGGGCGCAGCGGCACGCGAAGTCATTGAGACTTACGCCACTGCTCCAATTGCCGACAAATGGATTGATTTGATTCGCACCGCCTAGCGTGCAGTTATGAGCAGTTTAGTGAAATCCCTCAAACATCGTGTTCGCCGTGCTATTCAACCGCTAGTTGAACGACAAGCACTGCGACAGGTTCCCACCCAAGCATTCAACGTGACCAACCTGCGTGCATTTCAATCAGCGACACTCACGGCCATGCTGCACCGTGAAGAAACGCAAGCACTTTGGAACACCAATGCCGCTCGCCTAAATCTATTTCCAGACGGGACTGGTGGCGTTAATCCGGGCGATCAACGCGCCATCTTTTATCTGATTGCAGCGCTAAAGCCGGAGCGGATTCTAGAAGTCGGCACCCACATTGGCGCATCTACATCGCATCTTGCAGTTGCCTTGAAAAGTAGCAATGTTGCTAGCCCAAAACAAATTACCACCGTCGACATTTTAGATGTCAACGATGTAAACGTGAAACGCTGGGAGAACTACGGCATGCCCCAATCTCCATTACAAGTGTTAGAACAGCTTGGCGTTGCTAATCAAGTTGAGTTCAAAAAGTCTGACGCGGTTGAATTTCTTGCTACAGCAGACACAAAATACGATCTGATCTTTCTAGATGGTAACCACGCCGGACATGCTGTTTACCGTGAAGTCGCACTGGCGCTAAATTGCCTCACCCCTAATGGGGTCATTTTGTTGCATGATTTCTTTCCAAACGGAGAAAAATTATGGACGCAAACGCGTGCAATTGAAGGCCCTTGGCTTGCATTCCAACGGATGAAACAGGAAGGAGCCGCCTTAGACGTACTCCCGCTCGGCGACCTACCATGGCCAACAAAGTTCGACACCAATCGCACTAGTCTAGCTTTACTCACCGCTGTCTAAATGAAACTTTTGATGGTCATCGACAGCCTCGGGTCTGGCGGTGCTCAGCGGCAATTTACAATCTTAGCCCGTGGACTTGCCCAACGGGGGCATCAGGTAGAAGTGGCGCTGTACTATCCACAGTATGATCATTTCGCACCACAACTTGCAGCACAAAATATTCCAATTCACGCCCTGCCAAAGCGAAGTCGTTTTGATGTCAACGTTCCATTTGCGCTACGTCGGCTCATCAAACAACACGACTATGACTTAGTGCTTGCATTTTTGAACACCCCAAGCTTCTACGCAGAGTTAGCAACATGGGGAACAAAAACACCGTTGATTGTGTCAGAGCGCAAAGCATATCCACCCGCGGGCCTCACTCTGCGTGCAAAGATACAAAAATCATTCCATCGCGTTGCAGATGCACTGGTCGTCAATTCGCATGTCCATGCAAAGCAGGTGCAGAAACAATTCCCATCGTTTATCAAAACGCTACATGTGATTACTAACGCAGTTGATACCGAAAAATTCGCGCCATCAAATGCCGCTAAAGATGAGAAAACTTTCTTAGCACTAGGAACAGTCATTCCACGAAAGAATGTAGACGGCCTAATTTACGCGCTAATGTGGTGTCGTGATTTATATAACGTCAAATTCAAAGTGCGTTGGGCCGGTAAACGTCAAACCGATGCAACATCACAACAATACGCGCAACAATGCGACGCCCTAATTGCGAAACACAATCTAGAAGATCAATGGGAATGGCTTGGAGAACGAACCGATGTTGCTAAATTGCTCGCATCAGCCTCCGCTCTTATCCATCCTGCTCATCTTGAAGGGTTTCCAAACGCTATTTGTGAAGCTCTCGCGAGCGGCGTTCCCGTATTGGCAAGTAATTTTGGCGATCACCCAATGTTGGTTCAAGAGCCTGAACGGGGCAGCACTTTCGATCCCAAACAAGACAAAGAAATTAGCGCGGCTATGATGCAGTTCTCACTTGGCCCAACAGAATCCCGAGAAAAAATGGCAGCCAATGCAAGACAATTTGCCTTGAGCGAATTAAGTATTGATGCTTTCATCGGTAAATATGAAAAGCTATTTACACAGGTCTTAGACAAGTATGCCAACTAAACCGCGCATTGTGTTTGTGGGGGCATTCAAAACCCAAGCCGAGGATGGTACCGTTGGCGGACAACTGTATGCTTGCCGAACGTTGTTAGCCTCGCCCTTGTCTGACCATATTGACTGGGTGCTGCTCGACACCACAATGGAAAGCTTGCCGCCGCCGCCATTACAGCGACGCGCTTGGCTAGCGCTCAGGCGACTGCTGATCTTCACCCGCCATATGCTGACTCCCAGCATTGCTGGCGCGCTGATTTTTACCAGTGGACGTTTCAGCTTTTTAGAAAAAGGCACCATGGTGCACATTGCGGCATTGTTTGGCAAACAAGTGGCTCTCTTCCCACGCTCAGGTCTGATCTTAGATGATATTCAACGCTCTGACCGCCGCAAGCGCTTTGTTCGCAACGTGTTGCGCAAGTGTGACACTATTCTGTGCCAAAGTGAGTCTTGGAAAACGATTTTTCAAGACTTGACTGACCTGCCAGATGAAAAATTTCAAATCCGGCCCAACTGGATTGATCTCACGCCCTATGCAGCCAACACCGCACCCCAACAGCCTATTCAACTGCTCTACATGGGCTGGCTGGAGCCGCATAAAGGCATTTGGGAGTTGGTCCACGCAATCGCCGCTCAACAAGACACGCTACGTGGCAAAGCAACCTTAGTGGTCTGCGGCAGCGGTGCGTTAGACACGGCCTTACGTGAATACATTGCCGCTCAACATCTACAAGATTTGATAGAATTCCGCGGCTGGGTTACCGGTCTTGCAAAGCAGGCCGTGCTCGCTGAATCAGACGTATTGGTGTTGCCTTCCCATTTAGAAGGCTTTCCAAATATTCTTTTAGAATCGATGGCGTCGGGATTAGCCATTATTGCAACCCGCGTCGGTGCCATTCCAGAAGTTCTAGGCACCCGCAACGAAATCGGCATTCTTATTGATGCAAAATCTGAACCCGATTTAGAACGCGCAATTGTCAATTTAGTCAGCCAACCAGAGCAGATTGCGCAAATGGGCGTCACAGCTCGGCATTGGGTTGAAACGCGTTACAGCATTGAAACCGCATGGGAACAGATGCAAGGTATTTTGATTCATCGTCCGAGACAGTCCGGTGGGCACGCTGCGACGCATTGAATTTATAGGGACGGGCTACTTATTACTCGTTACGCATTTCTACATGAAACAACTCCTCCAACACGTGCGATCTGGCGACGCTGAAGTCGCTGAAGTTCCAGTCCCAACCTGTGGCAAAGGCCAAGTCTTGGTCAAAGTTGCGGCATCTTTAGTGTCAGCAGGAACGGAACGCATGGTCGTCGACTTTGCTGAAAAAAGCTTACTCAATAAGGCGCGCTCACGGCCAGACTTAGTCAAGCAAACCATCGACAAAGCCCGCCGCGAAGGCATTCTCACCACGTTCGATGCCGTGCAAAACCGGCTAGCAAAGCCGATGGCACTGGGCTACAGCTGCGCTGGCACAGTAGTTGAAGTTGGCGCAAACATTACCGACCTAAGCGTTGGCGACAAAGTCGCTTGCGCGGGTGCCAACTACGCCGTGCACGCTGAATACATCACGGTTCCGCGTAATCTCACGGTAAAGCTAGACCCTGACGCTAACGTTGAAGCCGCAGCTTTTACAACACTTGGAGCAATTGCGCTGCAAGGCATTCGCTTGGCCGATGTCAAATTAGGCGAAGTGATTGGCGTGATTGGCCTCGGATTACTCGGTCAGCTTACCGTCCAAATGCTCAAAGCCGCAGGCTGTACCGTGATCGGGATGGACATTGCGGCGGACCGCGCTGAGTTAGCGTTGCAGTCTGGCGCAGACCAAATCTGTACAGATAGCGCCACGTTTATTGACTTATGCCGCCAGGCAAGCAGTGGGCACGGTGCCGATTCGGTTTTGATTACCGCTGACACCAAAAGCGACGAGCCACAAGAGACAGCCGGCGAAGCGGCACGCAAGAAGGGCACGGTGGTTGCGGTCGGTGCCATTGGCATGAACCTGACCCGCAAGCCATACTATGACAAAGAGGTGTCGTTTCTTATTTCAAGCTCTTACGGCCCCGGTCGCTACGATGCTGAATATGAAGAGGGTGGCCGCGACTACCCATATGGCTATGTGCGCTGGACTGAAAATCGTAACATGCAAGCCTTTGCGAATTTAGTCTCGCAAAATCAGGTGACGGTGGAGCATCTGCTAACCCATCGCTTTCCAATTGAGGCTGGCGCTGAGGCCTATGCACTGATTACCGGAAAAACCGCAGACCCATATTTGGGCGTCGTGCTGACCTATCCGCAAGAGACAGAAATTGTGCGCAAGGTCGCCCTGCACCCTGAAACCAGCAAGCAAGTTGGGGCGGTGCAATTAGGCGTCATTGGTGCAGGGCTATTTGCAAATGCAGTCCTGCTGCCTGCCATCAAAGAGGTTGATAACATTCAACGCGTTGGCATTGTTAGCGGTGGTGGCGTAAGCAGCCGCGCCGCAGGAGACCGCTTTGGCTTTTCCTACTGTGCCACCGATGCCAACGAACTGCTGCAAGACAGCAACGTCAACACGGTCGCTATTCTGACCCGTCATCATTTACATGCGGCCCAAGTGCAAGCTGCGCTTGAAGCGGATAAGCATGTGTTTGTTGAAAAGCCGCTCTGTCTCACGCTAGCTGAGCTCAATACGCTGCGGGCGGTGAAAGCAACGAAACCGCAACAGCAAGTCTTTGTCGGCTATAACCGTCGTTTCGCGCCTTACATTGCTGAATTACGTGAGCACTTAAAGCAGCTAACGGAACCAACTTTATTGACCTACCGGGTCAATGGCGGTTTTATTCCGGCAGACCATTGGACGCAAGACCCCAATCAAGGTGGCGGGCGCTTACGAGGGGAAGGCTGTCACTTTATCGACTTGCTGCTTGACTTAGCGGGTAGTCCCGTCAGTGCTGTCAGCACCCTTGCGCTACCAGACAGCGGCAAGTATGCCCAAGACAACTACACAGTGACCCTGCAATTTGCGAACGGATCTGTTGGTACCTTGGTGTATGCCTCCAATGGCGACAAGTCAGCTGGTAAAGAATGGCTGGAAGTCCACGGCGGCGGCTTGTCTGCCCAAATGAATGACTACCGCACCTTGAGCATTCGCAAAGGCAACTTGAACGTCCAACGCACCGCCCGCTTACGCCAAGACAAAGGCCACAAAGCCGAATGGCGCGCCTTTGCAACCGCCTTAGAAACTGGCAAACCAGCCATTTCTTTTGCCGACTTTGCACATTCAACAGCCGTCACCTTAGCTGCATTTGAAAGCTTGCAAACTGGGCAACCCGTGTCACTCGCCGAATTCGATCCAACCGCCAATGCTGCGTAGAGCATCGCGCCTCTATTGGACGGTTCGCTACCTTAGTCGCAATCAGATTTATTATCGACTGCGCCGGATTGGAAAGCGGACTTGGCTTTGGTATAACCGCACCAGAGTGCGTCCAGTTCGAACCGCGCGTCTAAAGACTGTTGCGCCGCTGTGGCAAACGTTAGACGCAGCGGTGGTCAGGTCTCAATGGTTAGACACAGCCCAAGACTTACACCAGCAGACATTCACCTACCTAAATCACACTGAACCCTTCACAGACGGCATCGGTTGGCATGATAGACAGTTGAGCCATTTATTTCGCTATCATCTGCACTATTTTCATTACGTACTGCCGCTGTTAGTTGCCCATAAGGCTGGCGATTCACAAGCATACCCAACGTTCAAGGCCATTACTGAAGACTGGCTCACTCACAATAAGGCTTTACAAGGCGATGGATGGCACCCTTACACGCTTTCGCTGCGCATTGTAAATTGGCTACACGCCGCCCGTGGATTTGGCGCAACGTTGCGCGAAGATAGCGACTTTTACGAACGCTTTCAGGCCAATCTTTATGCACAGTGTCGTTATCTCGCGAATGACCTTGAGCACGATGTGCGCGGCAATCATTTACTTGAGAATTTACGAGCGCTGATCTGGGCCGGCATTGCGTTCACCGGAACCGAAGCGCGCGAATGGCTGGACACCGGGCTAGAGTGGTTAGAAATTGAAGTCGCAGAGCAAGTATTGCCAGACGGCGCACACTTTGAACGCAGTCCGGGCTATCACGTTTTAGTGCTGCAAGATCTATTTGAAATTACGGTCTACTTAGACCGCAATCAACGGCCAGTTCCCACATGGTTGAGCGACGCCGTGCTGCGAATGCACACCTATCTCCGCACAATCCAACGGCCAGATGGGCAAGTGCCAATGCTCAAAGACACCGCTCAGGATGCATACTTGGAGCCGGCTTTGTTGCTGGCGGCAATTGAAGACGCAGGTGGAGGTTGGTACGGCGCGTTGATCAATACTCAACAGTCAATGGGCAACAGTCAAGTTTCAATGACAGTTGCGCAACACTTAGCGACCGCTGGGCACACTGTTTTGCAGTCTAAACGCGACTGGTTGATCATCGATCATGGTCTGCCGTGTCCGAGCTATTTGCCTGCGCATGCCCAAGCGGATTTGTTTACCTTCGAATATTTTGTAGATGGAGTTCCACTGATTTTAGACAGTGGCATTTATGAATATACGGCTGGCAAGTGGCGCGATTATTTTCGGTCAACAGCCGCGCATAATACGGTTGAAGTGGAAGGGCAAAACAGCACTGAAGTATGGCACAGTTTTCGGGCCGCGCGGCGGGCAACACCAACGGTCGTGAAATTCGAAGAGACCGCAGACCAAGTCACTTTGGTGGTTGAGCACGATGGGTATCAACGTTTACCGCAGCAGGTGACGCACCGTCGGACGTTTATCTGGCGTCCAGATGAAATGTTGACTGTCAAAGATGAATTAGTTGGCGCTGGCGAAATTGAAGCGAAGATTCGGTTTCATTTAGCACCAGATTTCTCATTCGACTCTCCACAAGTTCAGATTGAAAGTGAACAAAACGTCGAACGTGAGAAAACTTGGTACTCTGAGAGGTTTGGCGTAAAGACTGAAAGAGATTGCCTTGT
>JAHDBS010000042.1:15878-19403 GCA_020630225.1 Anaerolineales bacterium
CCCTGTGTAAATTTCGATGTCTTCTGCAATGGCTAACCCGCTCAACATTGGCGTTTACTCGCACTACTTCACTCCAGAAATTGGCGCACCATCTGCGCGAATTTATGACCTAGGCCAACAGTGGCTTGCCGCTGGACACACTGTCCGCGTGGCGACTTGTGTTCCAAATCACCCTACTGGCAACGTCTATCCGGGTTACAAAGCGGGCTGGCAACAGCAAGAAATATTGGATGGCATTGAGGTGCAGCGCAATTGGAGCTACATCACCCCGAATAGTGGTTTTGTCAAAAAGACGTTAGGGCATGTGTCATTCATTCCGAGTAGCCGGATCAATCAACATAAGTTTGGTCCAATGGATGCCATTATTGGGACATCGCCAACGCCATTCGCTGCTCTTGCAGGATTGCTCACCGCGAAAAAGCGTAATGTGCCCTTCATCATGGAAATCCGTGATTTATGGCCGGCGATTTTTACCGAGATGGGCATCATCAACAATCGACAAATTATTCGCGTGTTGGAGATGGGCGAAATGTGGCTCTATCGGCAAGCGACACAGATTGTGACGGTTACTGAAGCATTCCGGCAAGATTTGATTCGGCGCAATGTACCCGCAGAGAAAATCACAACCATTCCTAATGGTGCAGACACTGACTTCTGGACGCCGCAAGCGAAGCCGAAAACACTCGCCCAACAGCTTGGGTTAGATAATAAATTTGTCGTGCTTTACATAGGCGCGCACGGCATTTCGCACGCCTTAGAAAAAATTGTAGATGCCGCCAAAGGCTTACAAGCGCAGCCAGAAATTCACTTTCTATTTGTTGGAGAAGGCTCTCGAAAAGCTGCCGTGCAAGCCTATGCAGCCGAACAAGGTGTGCAGAACATCACGTTTGTAGGGTCAACTGATAAGCAAGGTGTGAAAGATTACTATGCACTCGCGGACGCCTGCCTCGTTCCGCTCCGTGACATCCCCTTATTTGACGGTTTTATTCCCTCAAAAATGTTTGAAATCATGGCGATGGCGCGGCCTATTGTGGCATCGCTCAAAGGAGAGTCGGCAGACATCTTGGAACGCGCAAATAGCGCCAAGATTGTGCCACCTGAAGAGAGTAACGCGATCAAAAATGCAATTGTTCAGCTATATGCAGACAAACGAATGGCAGCCGAGCTTGGGCAAAACGGGCGCGCCTTTGTGGAACAGCATTACAGCCGCAAGTTACTTGCAGATCGGTATTTGAATGTGCTGAATACGGCAATTATGCAGTATTCACGCTGAAATTATGTTGATGTAGAGACGTGGCTAACCATGTCTCTACACAAACGCGAAGATTGAAATTGATGAATGTTTTAGTCATTGGAGGCACCGGCTTCACTGGAAAATTTGTGGTGCGGCAGTTATTAGCTGCCGGACACACCGTGCGTTGCTTAGTGCGCCCAACCAGTGACACCTCAGGGTTACCCACCGACAAGATCCACTTAGTCCAAGGAGACATGGGCAATGCGACAGAGTTAGCCCAAGCCTTGGATGGGATGGACGCCCTTGTTTACGTCGCCTCGCTCGGGTTTGGGCATGCCCAAGGCGTCGTCGATACGCTCCAAGCGAGTCATATCAAGCGAGCGGTCTTTGTGAGCACAACCGCCTTATTCACCCAATTGAATGCCAGCAGCAAAGTCGTGCGCGTCGCTGCGGAAAAATCAATTACTGACAGTGCGCTTGACTACACCATTCTGCGTCCGACCATGATCTACGGCACGCCAAATGACCGCAACATGATTCGGCTCATTCGGTTCATCCAACGGACGCCCATCATTCCGATCTTTGGTGATGGGCAATCGTTACAACAACCTGTCTATGTTGCCGATGTTGCCGCCGCAATTGTGGCCGCTTTACCCAATACGGTTACATATCGTAAGGCCTACAATATTTCTGGAGCGGCTCCGCTCACTTATAATGAAGTTATTGATGAAGTTGCCAACGGGCTTGGTAAACGCATCATCAAATTGCATATACCCTACAAACCAGTGGTGTGGGTGTTGCAACAGATAGAAAAGTTGGGCATTACCTTGCCCATCAAGGCAGAACAGATACTGCGCTTGAACGAAAACAAAGCGTTTGAACACGCTGAAGCAAGTCGAGACTTTGGTTACACCCCAAAAGACTTTGCCAGCGGCGTACGCTTAGAACTAGAAGAATTGAAGCAAATAGCTAAAGGCTAAGCGCTCAAAGCCAGATGACTTTTTTCCAATGGATCGCCATTTTTATTAGTGTGACCGCCATCGCTTACATGATGGTCTCATTGATGATTCGCTGGACAACCGACCGCGCCATCTTAGATGTGCCTAACGACCGCAGCTCTCATGACGTTGCCAAACCAGTTGGCGGTGGACTGGCGATTGCTATTCTCACGGTCTTGGGCGGCGGGTTCATGGTTATTTTTACAGCAGGCTGGCAGCGCGTTGGAGTAGTTTTGCTCGCCGCAGGCATCATTTCTGCCATTAGCTGGTGGGATGATATTCGATCCTTGCCAAGCCTAGCCCGATTGGGTGTGCATGCAGTTGGAGCAGGCATCGCAATGTACGTGTTTGGCTATTGGGAAGTTATTACACTGCCTTATTTATCAGTCATCAACATTGGTTTGCTGGGAATTCCACTCACTTTCGTTTGGATCGTTGGTTTGACGAATGCTTACAATTTTATGGACGGCATTGATGGCCTTGCAGGCAGTCAAGCGGTCATCGCTGGCATTGGCTGGGCCATCATTGGCATCATTATTGATAGTGAAGTGTTGAGCATGCTGGGGCTCTTGGCTGCGGCCGCAAGCTTCGGCTTTCTGCTGCACAACTGGGCACCAGCGCGCATCTTTATGGGTGATGTTGGTAGCGCCTTCCTAGGGTATTTGTTTGGTGTTATGCCTGTTGCCGCTGCATGGGGTGTGAGTGACTATAACGTTCTAACGGGGAACGGCGCCCCTAACTTACAACTCGCCGCGCTGATGCCACTCACTGGCGCACTCGTCCTGTGGCCGTTCTTATTTGACACGAGCTTCACCTTCTTTCGCCGCTTGAAAAACGGCGAGAATGTCTTGAAATCGCACCGCCAACATCTTTACCAACGGCTTGTGATTTCAGGGTTCAGCCATCGGCATGTGACCCTAATCTATATCGGATTGGCGCTCATTTTTCTCGTGCTCGCCTTAGGCTGGATCACACAACTTAGTATCTTGCCGCTATTAGCATTGCTTGGTATTCCGCTCATTAGCACGTTATTGTGGCGCTATGTTACAAAGATTGAACAACGGCCCACTCCCACGACCTAAGTTCACGTCGATTGAAACTCGTTGTCCAAATCCCCTGCCTGAATGAGGCAACCACATTACCAGCAACACTTGCTGACATCCCAACACATATTACCGGAATTGATGAAATCGAGCTGTTGATTATTGACGATGGCAGTACCGATGAAACCGTCCAAGTCGCGACAGCGCTTGGCGCAACGGTTGTACAGCATCCGCATAATCAAGGGTTAGC
>JAHDBS010000043.1:0-3875 GCA_020630225.1 Anaerolineales bacterium
GCATTTGATGTTCAACACGATGATCAAACGCTAACGATTACCACTTTCCTAAAAGCAACACGAGTGCCGCAAAACGAAGGCGTATTGTTTTTCCATCTCTTTGATGCAGAAGATAACTTCATTATGGGAGATGACCGTTTATTGCACGATGGGTTCTACCCAACACCAGAATGGAAAGTAGACGAGCTACAGAAGATTTCGCGCACAGTCTTACTAAATGACTTACCTGCAGGGACTTATAACATTCACATGGGCATCTATTCATCAGATACAATTGCGCGCTGGTCCGTCGATGCAGCACACACACCAGCTAATCATGCTGACGTAATAGAAATCGCCACTATAACAATAGATGGAAATTAAGTTCATCGTTATTACGACGACCCTATCACTTAAAAGACGTAAGTTTGTTTATCGCCCTACGCAATCAATATGATTAGCGACAAGCACTAAGTTTATAAAAATCCGGACAGCGGGCTGCATGCTATAATGCCGCGGTTTTTTGACTAATTTATAACCATTGCAAGCCGGACTTTAGTTTCCGTGAACATATCAAAACGCGAAAGTTTATTCTGGCTATCTGTCATCACCATATTGGGAGCTGCGCTGCGATTCTATGCGCTTGGAGAGCTGCCATATGGTCTTTACCAAGATGAAGCATGGCATGGATTAGACGCGCTCAGGGTCGTAGAAACTGGTCAGTTAGATCTGTTTTTTACAGCTAATAATGGGCGCGAGCCGCTTTACATCTATTTAGTGACAGCGGCAGTAGGAGTGTTTGGCAGAACAGTATTTGCCATCCGGCTACCTGCTGCAATCATTGGCACATTAACAATTCCAGCATCGTATTTAGCTAGCTATGCACTTTTACAAAAAAGAAGCATAGCGCTGTTTACTGCCGCATTTACTGCATTTACGTTTTGGGGTATTGCACTTAGCAGAGTAGCGTTTAGAGCCGTTACTTTGCCGCTAATCATGGCACTGATTGCGTTTTTTTTGATCAGCAGCTTTCAGAAAGAAACAACTATCCAGCAAATATGTTGGGGATTCTTGGCCGGATGTTTGATCGGTGCGAGCCTGTATACCTATACAGCAGCCCAATTACTCTATGTTACAGCTGTTGTGACGCTTTTCGGGTTACTAATCTTCGGTAGTTCCAAGATACGTATTATTACTACCGCAGCATGCCTAGGATGCCTTGTTGTTTCTAGCCCAATGCTCTCTTACATGCTCCAAAATGGAGATGTATATTTTCAAAGAGGTGGGCAAGTTGCGATTTGGGGTAATCAAAGTAGCTTTTTACAGCTAATAGGCATTGTCTTGCAACACGTTGGGAAAGCAGCCAACATGTTCATTTGGAGCGGCGATCATATAGCTAGGCACAATTTGCCAATGCGTCCAGTTTTTGATCCAGTTGGAAGCGTGGCATTTGTTATCGGCACTCTGGCTTTAGGGAAACAAATTTTTCGACGCTATCGTCAGCAGAAGCAGATTGATTACGCGTTTGGCATCTTGCTTATCACTAGCATTATGGCAATCCCTACAGTTCTCGCAGAAGACACGCCTCACTTTCTTCGTGGCTCTGGCGTGTTTCTGCCAGCAATGTTTATTGCAGCTATCGGCCTTGACAAAAGTATTGGCTTCCTAAGAAATCCAGTTGTTACCCGAACGTTTGCAACCGTTCTAGTAGTTACAATTGCGGCTAGATCAGCAACTGACTATTTCTTTCACTACGCTGATACTGCACATACAAGAGTATTTTTCCAAAATGCTGTCCGTGAACTAACAGATCGCATTGACCAAAATCAATCGACTTATCTAGAAGATCGATTGTGGCGCGATTTTGCATCTATTCAATTTCTAGTAGATGAAGAATCAGTAACGACTTTTACAACACAAGAATCAATAAATTCTTTTGATGTAGATTCGCAAATACTTGTCTACCCACATAACGGGACACAGAACAAGGTTTTAGCAACCTTAGCGCATAGTGAAGTAGAAATCGTCAGACACAATGGCGTTGAGTATCAAGGAGATCTAGATACAGAAGGATATCCCCTTTTTACTGAGTATCTAGTCTTGCCGGATCTCGATAATGGTCTGAGTATTGCAGCGTTTGAAGACAAAATAACACTGCACACGCTAACAATTACACAGTTAGAAACAAAGCTGGAAATTGAATTCAATTATTCATTACAGACACCTAACGTGTCTCAATATGTTTTCTTTGTACATTTATTAGACAGTGCTGGAAACTTGATTGCCCAAAAAGATCAATTACCTTTTGCGGGCGATTTACCAGAGAAAGAATGGGGGCAAACCGCCAGCTTTACAGAAATTTACAATTTTAAGTATGCAAGTGAAGATTTAACGGAACTTCGTTTTGGTGTTTATCAAATAGATAGCGGTAAAAGACTTGCAATTATAGATAGTACATACCCTACGTTAGAAAACTCAATTGTCATGCCTAATATGACGTGGACTATTGGGAACAAAAAATAATGAAACTTACACATAAAAAATTACCTATTCTTATTGCTTTATTACTCTTAAGCCTGTCTACTGCCAGCGCTTACAGTCAAAGCAATTTATTGCCTAATCCAAGCTTTGAAAACGGCACCTATATTTACTTTGGTCAATCAAATATCAATCCACCCGTTGACTGGCAGTTTTGGCACGCGTTACCAACTGATGCAAAAGTAACTGGACAAACCGCTGATTGGTCACAACCTGACTTTGTTGGTGTAGATTCTACTTATACCCGTGATGGCAGCAAATCATTCAAAGTAGCATCACCATTTGAAGCCATTTGGACTGTTATTTACACAGATGTTAATGGTCTAAGCGTCGGCGGTGACTATGAGCTAGAAGTTCCAATTCTATTTCGCCCTGTAACTCAAGTTTCACCAGAAATTTTGGGACAAGATTATATGGGCATGTTCCGCATCAAGATTGAAAAACCTGGTAGCGACATCATTTCAGAAACAGGCTGGTTTAGACAAACACCAGGTGTCTGGACTGAAAACAAAGTCACCTTCAAAGCGTCACAATCAAATGTTCGGATCGCAATTGAAGCACGTGGTGAAATCCCAATTGATAGCTTGGAATGGTACATCGATGACGTGAACTTAAAGCTCACCTCACCTGTGGCAACAAATACACCTGTCGCGACAAATACGCCTAACGCACCAACTGCGACGGCTGTGCCACCAACATCCAGTGTTCCAACAGCGATGCCGCCTGCTGCGCTTACACAGCAAGCAGCTTATGTATTAGCAACAATCCAAGCTAACCAACCTGCACCAACAGCTGCAGTTGCCGCAGTTGTGCCAACACAAAACACTTACGCGACATTAATAGGCCGCACTGCACCTACAGATTTCCCAATTCCTTCAGCAGACTCTGACGGCAAAATCCGTTACATTGTTCAGCCAGATGACTCATTAGTTCATATCGCAACTGTTGCATGTGGCGAAACCTTAGACTGTCTAGAGCGGCTAAAGGCAATGAACAACCTAACCAGTAATGTTATTTGGGTTGGGCAAGAACTAATCATTGGCCCATTCGAAGGGCAACAACCAGCAACTCCTGCGCCGACAGCTACACCAGAACCTGCTGAAGAGGCGACTGCTGACGAAAATGAAGAAGCATCAGAAGAAGCACCTGCTGAAGAAAATACTGATGCTGAAGCTGCTCCTGAAGTAGATACTGCAGCCACTGAGCAAGCAGTTGCACAAGAACAAGCCAACGTGCAAGCCACGGCTGATGCAGAGCAACAGCTAGCAGATGCTGCCGTGATTGCTGAGGCACCTCCGGCAGAAGATGAAGCAGCAGCGCCTGAAGGCACTGGCTCTATTTGTGTAGTCATGTACGAT
>JAHDBS010000043.1:3975-12538 GCA_020630225.1 Anaerolineales bacterium
AGATGAAGCAGCAGCGCCTGAAGGCACTGGCTCTATTTGTGTAGTCATGTACGATGACGAAAATGCAAACGGCACATTTGACAGCGCTGAACTAGCTGTATTGAATGGCTTATTCTCACTCGTCAATGTCACTACAAACAACGTCATTAGTGAGCACACAACAACTGGTAGCACTGACCCTTACTGCTTCGAAGGGTTGGCTAGTGACAGCTATCGGGTCGTATCAGTTGCACCAGGTGGTTACTCTGCAACTACCCGTCAAGAATGGGATCTGACTCTTGCTTCTGGCAGCACTGCCGATTTACAGTTCGGCGCCCAATTAGTAGATGCAAACGCTGTTGACGAAGCAGCTGCAGAAGATGGTGGCAGCCAACGCAACATCGTTACAGCATTGCTTGGCGCATTTGGCGTCATCTTCTTGCTGCTAGCAGCAGGTGTGGCTGGTTTCCTTATCTTGGCAAATCGTCGCAACTCAGCAACTGAAGAAGAGTAAGCTAACTACTTTACTCAACTACAAACTCTCAAACAGGGGTGGCTATGCCACCCCTGTTTTTGTATAAATTACACCCAACGGAATCTATACTACTGCAAGCGTGAACATCACGCTTTTTTGTTGTCAATTTGAAATTACTTATGAAATGTTATGATCAAAAAAACTGGGATTCCTTTACCATATAGACAATGAATTATTTCTCTATCAGAACCTCCATCTTTACACGTTTGCTGGTGCTTACTGGTGCCATTCTGCTCATCGCTCAGCCGACAAGTGCTGCAATTAGTCAACAAAACTTATTGACTAATCCCGATTTTGAAAATGGGTACTATCTTTATAATTCGCAATCGTCACTTGCTGTCCCTAACAATTGGAATCTATGGTTTGCGCCACCCGAGCAAGCAAAAATCGAAGACCAAACAGATATTTGGGGGCAACCTGAGACGCTTGTTTGGTTTGGCGGAGAAGGCAGCGGCGTTCCTGAAAAAGAGATAAAAGAATTCTTTCGTAACGGTGAATACACTCTGAAAATCTTCGGATCTTGGCGTCCTGTTTGGAGTACGTTTTATACAGATGTCTCTGGGCTAACCCCCGGCCAGAACTACACATTCATTGTCCCCATCTATCCAGATTTGGTTGAGAAATATACAGATGGTGCACCCAAAACTTTTGCTGGTGCCAATGCGGGGGAACATCGCTTAAAGGCTGAAACGCCGGCAGGTGCAGTTGTCCTCGACTCAGGATGGTTCAATTTAGAACCTGGCAAATGGCATGAGCCTCAACTCACTTTTACAGCGACTGAAGCCACAATGCGCCTTGCATTTGAGGTACGTGGGAAGTGGGGGCTTGTCAACAATGGTTGGTTTGTTGACCAACTACAGTTAATTTCAACAACCTCAGCGCCTAGCGTTGCTCAAGCAACAGCAGCACCAACAACTGCGCCAACAAGCGCACCACAGGCAACGGCTATACCTCCGACTACAGCGCCACAGCCAACAGCGGTGCCTCCAACTGCAGTCAGTGGGCCAACTGCAATGCCGCCGGCAGCACTAACCGCACAAGCAAGTGCAAACCAAGCCGCACAAGCGCCTGTACAACCCACAGCTATCTCTGCTACGGCAACAGCTCCTGCAGTAGCGCAAATTAGCAGCCAACCAATTCGGATTGCTCCTACCCGATTCGCTATTCCGCCTGCAGATGCTGATGGCAAGATCCGATATGTTGTTCAGCCTGACGATTCACTTGTTCGGATCGCCACAATCGCTTGTGGAGAAACACTCCAGTGTTTAGAGCAACTTAAAGCACTGAATAATCTTTCAACCGATGTTATTTGGGTCGGCCAAGAGCTCATTATTGGGCCATTTGGAGAACAGTCTACTCAGACCGAAGAAGGTCAAGCATCTGACGTTTCAGAAGCAGATGCGCAAGCCACCGCCCAAGCTGAAGCAGACAAAGTTGCATTTGAAGCAACTGCATTAGCAGAAGCAGCACAGCCGGCACTCGATCCTGAAACTGGGGAAACAGCAGACAACCCTAATGCCCCAACACCAGAACCTACAGTTGCACCAATTGTGGAAGAAACTGCTACAGAAACAGGCAATATTTGTGTCGTCATGTATGACGATGACAATGCCAACGGCATTTTTGATGCTGAAGAGTTGGCCATTACCAATGGCGTTGTGTCACTGATCAATTTGGCAACCAATGCCATTGCATTCGAGCATACGACAACTGGCAGCACTGAACCATACTGCTTCACTGATGTTCCCAGCGATAGTTATAACGTTGTGTCCTTGCCACCTGAAGGCTACCAGCCCACAACGAACACTGAATGGCAGCTAGACCTAGCCGCAAATAGCACTGCTGATTTACAATTTGGATCGCAAGTTCCAGACACTGTAGACGGAGAAGATACTGAACTTACCGTCGATGGCGAAGGTCGTAACAACCTTACGGCGTTGCTAGGTGCGTTTGGCGCTGTGTTCTTGCTGTTAGCTCTCGGTGCAGCAGGATATATCGTGTTATCAAATCGAAATAAGACGGACACCCTCTAGCTATTTCACATAAACCGACACGTCAGTCCGCTTGGTTGACTGGCATTATCCTAATTTTGATAACAGGGGCAGCTGCACTGCCCCTGTTTTTTGATTCTGGCTTTCTCAACACGCGGAGCGGTGGTGACAGCCCGTTCTTATTGTTCCGGCTACAACAGCTGTCTGTTGCGCTTGGCGATGGGCATTTCCCAGCTCGCTGGATGCCCGATGCCGCTTATGGACTCGGCTATCCGTTTTTCAATTACTACGCCGCCCTCCCTTTCTATTTTGCAGCGCTAATTTCTACGGCTGGTGAAGGCAGTCACTTCGTGTCGGCGTTGAAGCTCACCCAATTGGCCGGCTTTTTACTCGCTGGTGTTGGCGTCTACCTGTGGCTGCGCTCACATTTGCGCCAGAATTGGGCCAGACTAGCAGCGGTTGCAGCCTATACCTTTGCCCCCTTCCACATGGTCAACGTCTATGTCCGGGGGGACTCGCTAGGTGAATTCTGGGCAATGGCCTTTTTTCCGCTGTGTTTTTATGCCGCTGACCGCGTTGCCAAGGAGCGCAACCTTGCTAGCCTCGCGCTACTCAGCACCTTTTATGGCGCATTGATTTTTAGCCATAATATTTCTGCGCTCATTTTCTCGCCGTTGTTAGGGCTGTATTTGCTTTTCCAAGTCCTCAACACCAGCGGCGAACGTTCTCAACAGCTCCAATTGTTTGGCTTATATTGCGCTGCGATTCCATTAGGAATGGCTTTATTTGCTTTCTTCTGGGCACCAGCCATTTTGGAAAAGGATTTTGGTCAGCTAGGCACAGTCACTGAGGGATATTTCCACTTTAGTCGTCATTTCCGAACAATCGATTTGGTGCAGGCTAACCCGGTCTTTGACTACAGCGTCGCCGTCGATGAAAGCCACACACCCTTTGCAATGGGCTTAACGCAAGCAATTGCGGGCATTGCTGGACTCGCGGGTCTAGCGCTGACTATTCGGCAACGCAAAGATTGGCACGCCATCATGGTATTGATTGGTCTCGGCGTAAGCACGCTGATGATCACGCCGCTTTCAACACCTTTGTGGGAATACGTGCCGCTACTGGACTTCACACAGTTCCCCTGGCGGTTTCTGTCGGTGCAAGCCTTGTTTGTCGCCGCTGCGCTTGGCTATGCAATTGAACGTTTTCCAAAAGCCAATTTTTCAGGACCAATCGTAACCTTAGCCTTAGGGGTGGCTGCACTCGCCGGGCTAAAGCTCGATTTTATTCCGCTGACTCATGCTGATATTACAGCCGAGCGGATGCAAGAATACGAATACTTCACCGGCAACATTGGCACAACCATTCGGTTTGAGTATCTGCCCAATACGGTCACGAACCGTCCTTATGTCTCTAGCGAATATGTCACTGGCACACCAGCGGCATTGGTTCTCTCGGGCACTGCCACAGCCGAGCGCACCCACAAGCAAGCGGACAACGAAATATGGCAAATCGAGGTGTCAGACGCCAGCCAGATTGCGGTGCCTTTACATTACTGGCCCGGCTGGCAAGCAGAGAGCGCGGGTAGTCCCGTTGCCCTCCAACCGTTACCAGACCTTGGCTGGGCAACCTTTGAACTCCCCGCAGGCACCCATACCGTTACGCTCTTCCTGACTGACACGCCAATTAGACGAACCGCCAACCTCATTTCTTTGCTTAGCGCATTGGGCTTAGGTCTCGCTGTTTGCATTAGCATCAGTCGCCACCAAGGCGCAATGACGCTATTGACATACGGCGTTGTTAGCACGCTTGGTGTCGCAGTCTTTGCCGGTCTCGCTGCTACCTTGCCACAACCCAACCCAGACGGCCTGAGCAACATGGATTTTGGGCTACGCGGCTATCGGCATCGCGAGGCAGTGACGTTTGATGATGGCACCCGACTTTCAACGGACACGCCAACGCAGTTGGTGCGCCCCGGCTACTTATTCAACGCGCCTAATCCAGTCCGATTGGGCGACCAAGAGCAAGGCGTCTTTCTGCCCAGAACAAACTCGAATGCTACGCCGCTGACGCCCAGCGGACAAACGCGCGGCACGCTATATTTAGCACCAGAAAAAATTACAACGGTTTCATCTAACTACGCGGAAACCGCACCATTTGGGGTAAACCTGCTTGACGTTGACGCCCAATCCATAGCAGATGATGCGCTTGGCGTGACCTTAACTTGGGGGGTTGATCGGCCGTTAGCGCAACGCTTGCAACTAGGTCTCAAGCTGACCGACATCAATGGCGCAACGCTGTCTGTAATTGATGTGCAAGCTGGCACTGGCGCATGGTCTAGCGAACTATGGAAAGCTGGCGAACGCACGCACGATAGCTATGCTTTAGAAATCCCGACTGACCTAAACGGGCGTTATGCGCTCCACGTCACGCTCTACCATGCGGTGACATTGCAGCCATATGTAAATACGATTTACGCCGTAGATATTGGTGACACCTTGCCAGCGTTAGAACGCGCAGAATTAGACCCAGCAGCAGTGATGTTTGGCGATATTGGACTTACCAACATTTCTGCCGATCTAAATGCAGGGCAACTTTCGGTCTTTACCAACTGGCAGGTCTTGGCAACCCCAGACAGCAGCTACAAGTACTTTATCCACGTGCTAGACCCTGCCACTGGCGAGATCATCACCCAAGCAGATGTCTATCCGGCTAACGGTACAAATACCACCCAACGCTGGGCGGCAAATACTGTCGAAGCAGATCGGGTCGACATCCCACTTCCGGCAGAAATTGATGCATATCAGCTCGCAATTGGGTGGTATCATCCGGTGCTAGGCACACGGCTACCGCTAACCGTCAACGGTGAGCGCGTGGCAGATGATCGTTACCTTGTGCCGACTGAATAATTGACATGGCAAAGAAAAAAATCAAGCGCCCAAAGCGCTTACAACGCAAACAAGAACAAACGCAACTCCTAGATGATCTGATTTACTATCAGCAACGCGGCGAGTTAGACACCGATGAAGGTCGGCAACATGCCTTGAGCACAGCACTTGGTGATAGCGCCGAATGGTATGCCGAACCTGAATTCGAACCCATCCGCTTTAAAGCACTCGATGCAGGCATGGCAATGGTCGCTGGCTTTACCGAAGCCGAAGTGCCTGACATGCAAGCCCTGCAAGAGCTGCCGGAAGAAGAACGCGAGCAAAAAACTTACTTGTTGCGCATGGTCGCGACGCAAGACTTAGTCAAGCCGCCAATTCAAAAGGCAACGCTCAATGCCTTAGATGCCTATCGAAAGCGGCTGCGTAAAGGCAAAGATTTCAAGAAAATCGCGCAAGCTGCGCTCATTCATGACATGCTCCAACTGGGCATGGAACAGAATGAAATGGGGCCAATGCTTGCCTTTGGCATTTGGCAGGTGGCACTTGACCTTGGGTTTGAAGAATTCTTGTTGCTCATGGGCGCCCGTCAGCAACTACTTGACGACACCAAAGAGGAATTTGGCCTGATTTCATCGGTTGAACTGAGTTATGGCCCAGTAGTTGAGTCTGAAGTATGGTTGAACGCCGTCGAAGCAGAACCAGCGCTGGCAGACTTCATCTATGAAGCGGGACAGCGTGAATATTACGAAGCGCTGCGCTATGTTGCGTTAGGTGCCATCGACATCAATCCGTTTACGGAAGATGAAACGGCTCAAATGCACAAGATCTTGGAAAACGTGGCCGATCCTTTTGAAGAAATGCCACGGTTAGCACGCGCCCTACTCAACCTAATTGACACCGGCATGCGCCGCGACGCCTTCATGACTAGTGTCCGTGAGCAGCTAGAGGCTGTTGATCGCACGACAGATCCGAATCTGACGGCCAATGTCGACACCTTGCGCGCGATTACCAAACCAGACGAAAACGACGCCGATATTGAATTGGCAAACAATGACATTGCTTATGTAATTGCCTCTCGCCAACTAAGCAACCTTGTCTGGTTCGCGCGTCGCGAAGCTGCCCAAGCCGAGAAAGCCAACGCAGACAGCGAATAACTTCGTTCAATAATTCCCAACTTCTACTGGTCGTGACCTGATGCTTCCTATTACGACCAGTAGGACTTGCCCCACCCAATGACCAAGAAAAAGCCAAAAGTAAAGCTGTCCAAGCAAGCAAAACTACAGCTTGCCCGCCGCAAGGTGCAATCTATGCAAGAGCAACTCAATAAGGACATGGCATCGCTCATTATGAACGGCGTCTTGGACGATGAATCTGCCACGCAGGAGAGCTTTCACACGGCCACACACCTCAGCCTTGAATGGGCCGATGCACTAGAGTTCAAACACCTCAGTTTTGATCCCATTCAAAGTGTGCAAGCCATGCTAGGGGCATATCATGCATACCCGCAAGACTTGAATGCCTTGTCAGACGCAGAGAAAAACGCAGCAGTACTAGACATCAACGTCACCGCGATTGATACACTCCTAGACCAACGTTTCAAAACTGGCTTTCTGACGCAGTCTGAGTTATTCCGCAATCGTTTACGTGGGGAAGAGAGTTGGGACACCTTGGCCTATGCAGCTTTGATCGAGCATTTGCTGCGCAATCAGCCGCCAGATGCCGATAATCGCATGTGGGGCCATGTCTTCTTGGTACAACGCTTTTTTGAACGCGCGATTCATGCATACCAAAAGGTAGAAGTTGCCATTGCAGAGTTACGAGAAGCCCTAGAACTTGACACCGTCCTGAGCCTGCAAGATCCGGCTAATCAGCTTTCTGACGCTTGGTTAGCGACGGAAAAAACGCATCCACAGCTTGAAAAGTATGTGGATTATCTAGCTGAGCAAACGCAAATTGAAGCACGCCAGAATTTGGTGAGCGGTGAGTTGTACCTCACACTGTTTACCGCAGCCGAGCTTGCCCCTGCTTTAGCCCAAACCGGTGCCGCAGACCGGTCACAAGATCAACTACTCAGTCTAATTTATGACCAAATCAAGCTGATGGATATTGAGGTTGGTCGCCGTGAAGAGTTTTACGCCGTCATGACCCGTCAACTACAGCAGCGCGTTGCCGAACAAGGCCCTATGTCTAGCACTGCCGCCAGCCTGATTGAAATGCTGGACACCGCTAAGCCTTTAAACGAAAACACGCTGATTTACTCAGCGTATTTAGGCGAGCTCGCGCAAAAGCAAGCTGAAAATATGGTGTACGGCGGGGGTGAAGAGTAATAGTTGATGAGTGAAGTTGCCGAAACAGTTCTTTCGAAATCAAGTTAGCAACAAACGCATTCATCACTCTTCGCTCAGCACGCTAAACTCAACATCAAATTCCTTTTCTTCAAACCGCTGCTTCATCACTTCAATTGCCTGCGGATTGGCGTCAATTAGCGTGCAATAGCGCCCCGCTTCCATTGCCGCTTCGCCGGTTGTGCCGCTGCCCCCAAAGAAATCTAAAACAACGTCACCCGGTGCAGAAGAAGCGAGGATCACCCGCCGCAACACGCCCAAGGGCTTTTGCGTTGGGTAGCCCGTTTTTTCCTTGCCGGTTGGGCTCACAATGGTGTGCCACCAAGTGTCGGTAGGCAGCTTGCCACGGGCGGCTTTTTCTTTTGAGACTAAGCCCGGTGCCATGTAAGGAATGCGTTCAATCTGGTCTTGATAGAACGTATATTGCTTTTTGTCTTTGACATACATCAGGATGTTGTCATGCTTGGCAGGCCAACGCCGCTTTGGGCGGGCGCCATAGTCATAGGCCCAGATGATTTCGTTTAGGAAATTGTCACGCCCAAAAATCTGATCCAGCAGCACTTTGCAGTAGTGCACTTCACGATAGTCAATATGAAAATACAACGACCCCGTTGGCTTGAGAACGCGATGCGCTTCTACTAACCTTGGTTCAATGAAGGACAGAAAGTCGTCAAAGGTGTCCGCAAAGGACTTAGAGCCAATGACCGTCGTGCTGTAGCGTTCACCTTTGAAGCCAGTGCGATCGCCTTCTGCTGAACGCTCCGTCTTCGTCTGCGTGCGAGATTGTTTACGCCCAGTGTTGAACGGTGGATCAATGTAAATCAG
>JAHDBS010000043.1:12638-16081 GCA_020630225.1 Anaerolineales bacterium
TTATTTCCGAATTTGATCTAGCAGAACAGGAATGACAATGCCGTCCCGTGCTAGCCAAGGGTCGTTGATGGCAAGGCGTTCATTGGTGAAATGATCATACGCCATGAGTTCGACGCGTGCGCCCGCTAGGTCAGCGCCCGCTGGAACCTCTAGTTGATGATAGTCGTGAATGGTATGCCCAGGCAACCATTTCAACGTTGGAATCGCACCGCCGGCTGGAATAAAGTCCGACTGTGCACGCCAACTGCCATCTGCCGCCACAAGATCGACCCGCATGACAATGTCCTTAGTCAGCGGCTGGGTCGCTTGCCAACTGGCATCGATTGTCACCATGTTATCGCGCACAGTTGCAGCCACATCTGTCAATGTAATCAGGCCGCCTAAGGTCACATACTGCTGTGCAGGCGTTTGAATTGGGTACCCATCATCAGTGCGCACCTGCGTCGCGATGCTCGCTGGAGGCGCAGTGAGCGTGATAGTTTGCAACCGCAAGAACTCCTCGCCAGACGCCAATGGCAAACGCGACCCATCTGGACGGACTGCGCCAATAATCAAGACATGGTCTCCAAGCGGCGCATATGGCGATATTGAAAGTCGGTAGCGGCTCACGAGCGTATCGCCTTGCACATAGGGTCCTGATTGATATGACTGTTGATTTTGCGCGTGGACAATGCCATCTGGGCCAAGCAACTGAACAAAGAAGCTAATTACTTCTGGCTCACCTAAGGATTGCCAGCCGAGGGCTAACTCCAACGTGTCACCAGCCTGAATTTGCGACGGGACTGCGCTAATTTCGGTCAGCAGCCAGCGGTCAGCAAAGGCTTCACCCACAAGCTGCCCATTGGCAATTGAAGTACCGTTGTAATCTGGCGCGACTTGCCAAGCGTCGGCTAACGGCACTAAATTTTTGCCCGTTGCTGCAAATTCAGCCGGATAAAAACTTGTGACCACCCCACCTGGCGTATTCGCCACGCGGTCTGCCCAATTCCACGCCAGCGACTCGCCTTGTGGCACCACATATTGCACATTGAGATCTTTACGCTGCCCAAGCACAGTTTGCTGATACCAAATCGGCGTTACCCAGTGCCAGTTGGCAAACACTGCGCCATTTTCAGGTGCACTGGCTAAGAGATCGGCGACATAGGCTTGTGTACTCGTATCTTGCGCTAACGTTCGGTAGCCACGCCAATTGGTCTGGAGCAAGCTCACAGCTAGCCCAGCGACTAGCAATACGAGTCCAATCTGAGCAGACGTCCAAAATCGCTTCGGCAAGGCATTGATAAACAGCGCCACGCCACCGCCAAACCCAATCAGTAAGGCTACGTAAGCAGGCAGTAAATATTCCACCGTTTGTGGTGCCCGATAGGTAATCGAGACCCAACTGTGCAGCAAGACTGCGACTGTCAGCACGAGGCCTAAACGCCAACGGAAGCCAAAGAGGAGTGCCAGACCAGCAAGGCACAGAATCCACAGACTTGCGCCAAACTGGAATTCATAAATGTTGCGCAAAATTGGCAGCCGCGGCATGAAGTCCTGCCACGCGATATAAAAGAACATATCACTGCCAAAGCCACGGGCCAGCACATGGTCTAAGAAGCCATTCCATGTTGCCAGTGAAGGGCTTGCCAAGACAGCACCCGCGTTGCCGCGCCAAGGTAGATATAGCAAGACCAACAGTGGCAGTAGCCCTGCTAACAACGGTTGCCACCAACGTTGGGGTTGGGTTAGCAAACGCCAGTCAAGCGCAAAAACGGCGCTGACGAGCAAGAGACCAATAAACGCCAGCGACGCATGATGCAGCACACCAAGCGCTGTGACACAGGCCAGCCACGTCAGACTTGACTGAGCAGTCGCCTCATCATTGGCGCGGATCGCATTTGCATAGCGGATAAACATCCATACCATGAGCGCCGTAAATAGCGCAGTCAGGCTACGGATATTGGCCGTGGTGGCTTGCGCCCAAAACGTAGTGGAAATACCAAGAATGCCCATTGCGCTGGCTGCTACAGCCTTGCTGTGCTTTGGCGCGATAGCTTGAATTGCCCAATAGGTGACTAACAGCGTCAATGTGCTCGTCACTGCCGAAAACAGATTGACACGCCATGCCATGTCCCCAATTGGCACTAGCACCGTAAACAGCTTGCCCAGCAAAATATAAAGCGGATAGCCTGGCGGATGGGCCACACCCATTGTTGGCACCACGAGCTGAAACTCCCCTGCGTCACCCGGCAAAATGCCCGGCTGCAAGGTCACGATGTAGACAATGAAGAATATCAACGCAATGGCTAGTTCTAGCCAGCGCTGATGAAGAAAAGTGCGAATTTTATTGTTCAAAACAGCGCCGATTCTAGCAGGTAATCATGAGGCGATTCCTTACGTTAGCAACCATTAGATTAGGAGTTGCTATCGAAATTACGGTTTGTTTTGCGTTAAGCAACGTAATTATTCAATAATGAAAGCGATGGTTTCGCGCTGACGCGCAAACGCAAGGGATGGAGGAAACGTCGCAATGAGCACCCCGTTTGATAACAAAATTCTACATATCCTCTGGAAAAGTACCGATCTCCGTGGCATGACGCTAGCTGAGCTGGCAACTATGATCAAAACCCGGACGCCGAATGTTACCGGTGTCATGGTCCGAGCGGTGCAGGGCATCAACTGGCAAGGGAATCTTGAGTTTGACCTAATGACAGGCGGCTTCAGTAATGATCCTAAGCGCATTACTGGGCCTACTAGCATTCGTAATTGGGTCACCGAATTTGCCACTCACGATCTCGACGTTCATCTAATTGGCGTTCCTCAAGGTATCAATCTTGGAATTGAGCTCCAGCGTTACCAACAAGCAATGGCGGTCGAGGGTGTCAAATCACTCACCCTGAATATTACGCCGCGCAATTGGCTCTCCACTAACCCAGCGACTGCGACCAATTTCATGCAGGCCCTGCGTGAAACGCTAGCTGACAAGCATCTTTCCATCAGTATTGATCCGCGCAACAATCGTGACTGGCGCATTTACGTCGATCCATTTATCCCTTTTGTTGACAGCATTCAACCGACAATCTTCCCCGTACGCTTTGGACGCTCCATTGCAGACGTTTTTGCTGAAAGTAACCAAAACTTAGCGAGGTTTGGGAAGCCGCTTGCGCCCGTGTTGCAAGCCTTTCTTGAAATCGGTAACGGGCCAACTCCGACCGAAATTGTGGCCCAAGGCACAGCAGCTTGGCAAAACAACGCCGTCGGCATTAGCTATTTCCGGCTGGGCACCAAGTTTATGACCGACGCCATGCTCACCGCAATTGGGCAAGTGTCTGTGCCAGCCCCTGCGCCGCCTATTCCAGTTGTGCCGTTTACATGGCAGGATGTCATCAACGCTTTTGCCATTTACTGCAGCAATCATGATATTGAATACGGCGACTGGCTTATTCTGACTGGATTAGCAGACA
>JAHDBS010000043.1:16181-19401 GCA_020630225.1 Anaerolineales bacterium
TTTCGCTGGGTCATGCGGCTCAAACAGGAAGGCATCACGCCGATTATCCGCTACCAGCAGCAGCGTCAATTCCCAGACCGACTACGTGACACGTATTTCAACAAAATGCGCCTGTACGCTGCCAATGGCATTCACTGGGCTGAAATAGGCAACGAGCCTAACTTAGGCATTGAGTGGCGTCCAGGAGTTGTCAATATGCCAAACGGACACCCTAGCCACTTTGATACAAGCACGATTGCAGCGATTGCCGAAACATGGCTTCTGGATGCGGAACGCGCGCTAAATATTGGCGTGCGGCCTGCCTTCTACGCCTTTGCGCCAACTGGCGTTGGGCCGTTCGCTGGTCGTCCCACATTCTCGTCACGGCGCTTTACTGAAAAAGTCATTGCACATCTTGCCAATAATTTCCGCCAGCGCACCACCGATATTTTTCGCCAAGGCGGCTGGTTGGCGGTTCACACGGCCACCTACGGTCGCCCCGTCGATTACAACCATGTCCGCCCGGATGGCAGGATTGAAGATATGAATTTAAACGGTTGGAAACTTCCGGTTGAAGAGTTTGAAAAACAGCTTGGGCTCACTAATCTGGTCATTATGAGCACTGAAGGTGGCGCATTTACCAAAGACTCCAACTCTTTACGCGGGCACCCACGTCCTGCTTCACACGAAGTACATGGCGACGAAGCGCTGGCAATGTATGACTACATTGAAACGCAAACGCCCATTATTGCAATGTGCGCGTGGACGCTTTCGGTCGGAGACAAAATTGGGATCACCAACCCAGAATTCCGCGAAGATGGATTTATTCATCAGGCCGAAGATGGCAGCTTACGCCCACGACCAGTCGTCCGCAAACTAAAAGAACTTCATCGTCGCCGCACGCAAAGCCGTGCCACGATTGAATAATAGAGGTCATTATGTCTACTCCTTTTGATAACAAAATTCTGTTAGTCGTCTGGAAAACATCGCAATTACCCAGCCCAGACATTGCGCAAACGGCGCAGTTCATCAAAGCTAATTTGCCAAATGTGGCAGGCATCATGATCAAGGTGCTGGATCGGACAAACTGGCAAGGCTTTAGTGACACCATCATCAATGCTGCGGGCAACCGCGTCCAAGCACCGAATGCGATTACAGGCCCAGCGAGCATCCGACGTTGGGTCGATGGCTTCGCACAATTTGGCCTTGAGGTGCATTTATGGGGCGTACCAGTAGGCATCAACGTGCGGGAAGAAGCGGATTTATATATTCAAGCGGGCAATGTGCCCGGCGTGAAGTCGGTCTCGATTGACATCGAACACGGCAAACGGCCAGACGGCTCACCGCTCTATTGGAAATGGGAAAACGATCCAACACCGGGCCGCGTCTTTTCACAACGCATGCGCAATGGTCTACCTAATCAGCACTTGTCGATCATTGCGGACTATCGCAACAACCGCCCGTTTAGCGTCTACTTTGATCCCTTTATTCCCTTTATGGACAGCATCCAACCGATGGTGTATCCACATGAGATGACGTTTATTCCAATTCGCCGGCCGGGCAACGCGCCGTGGAATGAAACGCGCATGAAAGCCCAAATTGACCGGATGCTAACCGACGCGCGTACCAAGTTCGCGCCACATGGCAAGCCCATTATTCCAATGCTGCAAACGCATACGGCGTTCAACAACGTAAAGCCTAGACCGGGCGAGGTAACGTACCAAGGAGAGAAAGCCCGCGCAATGGGTTTCCCTGGCATTACCTACTTCCGCATGGGCGAAGACGGCCCACTCGGCGGCCATATGAACAGCGCCGATTATGCTGCCATCGCTAAGATCACAGGCACCTTCGTTGGGGACTTCGACCCCGGCAACATCTTGCCGTTCTCGCTGCAAGATGTCATCAATGCCTTTGCCACTGTCGCCAGCGACAACGATCAACCCTACGGCACGTGGTTAGACAACACTGGGCTAACACCGCATATTTTGTCTGGTGCCCCACGCGATGCCGCTTACACTGGGCCAGCACTCACGACGTTGCCAAACATTAGTGAGACTGATCGTAATCGCATTATTGACTTACTCAATACAAAGTCTTCGGCTGAATTACGTACGTTAGCAACGGCCGCGCAAGAGGCCTTCAGTGAGCGACAAGCGGCTGCCGAAAATAAATTGACGGGAAGCGTTATTGGCGTTCACGGCGCGTTAGCGGCGATTGCACCACCTGCCGATACCTGGGAGATGTGGCTGAAGCATCTCACGGAGATGGGCATCAAATGGTATGTGCAATGGGACAACGGTAGCGCAGACCAAAGTTCAGGTTCCGTTTTCCAATGGGTGTTGGCGCTCAAACGCGCAGGCATTGAACCCATTATTCGCTACAAGCAAGAAAAGCAATATCCACAGCGCTTATCAGACGCGTTTTTCACCAAAATGCAGGCTTACGTACAGCATGACATTCGCTGGTGCGAAATTGGCGGCGAGATGAACAACATTGCGAATTGGGAGCTGCGCCAGTTTCCCAATGTGGATTTTAGAAATCCCAACACCATGCAAACGCTCGCCAGCAACTGGATTGCCGATGCAGAACGCGCTATCCAAATTGGGGCGAAGCCAGCGTTATACAGCGTTGATCCGGTTGATCGGGAGCCGTCCGGTGACTTGTTTGCACGCTCATCCGTTGGATTTATGAGCGCTTTACTTGCTGCGTTGGCAGCGCAACATCGTATCCGCACCATTGATGTCTTTCGCAAAGGGGCGTGGCTAGCGACCGAAAGCGCGACTTACGACACCCCATTGGCAGATAGTCCCATGGAAACGACTGCGACAAATTTTGTTGACAAGAACTTTCGGAACTATGAAATCTACCAACACCTGATGCAGCAGCATCTTGGCATACAGCCCGCTGATGTTGTTGTCATGGCAACCCAAGGCGGTGTTTACTTGCCGAAGTCTGCCATGATGGCATCACACCGCGCAGTCTCAACTGAAGCAGCACACGCTACCCAAACACTAGATATGTTTGCATATGCTGAGCGTGAAACCCGCTTACAAGCCGTCTGCGGATTTTGCCTTTCGGTTGGCACGCGCATTGGCGCACCCAATCCACGATTTGAAGGGGATTCTTGGATCCAAGAAATTCAAGACTCTCGCGTTGGAGTAAGGCTGCGGCCACGACCTGTTGTCAACGCGTTGAAAGCGCTCAAGACTGAGCGGGACAATGGGTAGTATTTGAAATAAAA
>JAHDBS010000497.1 GCA_020630225.1 Anaerolineales bacterium
AAGGACGCATTACAATTTGGGCATATTGAAAAATACTGCAATGCGCTCTACATCAACGACGTCTACTAATTGTAATAACGCAAAATTGACGCGTTGGTTACGCTGGTATCTTTCGACCAAGCAAGCCCGACCTATTTCTTCTTCTTTTTTGGCGCACGAGCGGCTACTGCTACTGACTTCTCTAGCCAGACTTGCAGCTGTTCATCGTCTTCAATAATGCTGTCAGGTAGCCGAAAATAAGGCATCCGATGAAATTGTTCCGCATCAATTGCTTCATAATCAGCACGATTAACCTCATCCACTTTCAGATATAGCACATCAGCCGAAGAGATCATTGCCAAGATGCTGTCGGACTCAGCAGAGTAAATCCCGATGCCACCAAACATTTTGCGATAAGTTAGGGGATGAAAGCGGCCAAGTAAGGCCATAATGCGGTCTGTATAAGCTTGACTAGTTGCCATGGTGGATTGTCCTTCAGTTACTGATTCCGCTCACGAAGGTCTTGCGTCATCTGCTTGAATGCTTGTTTGCGTTCTTCTGGAATTTGCAGCCAATCCATATCTAAGATTGCGCCTTCTAACGCGAACAGATAGGCAGCATTATATTTACCGCAAAATCCTCCCGATTCGTGAATCTGCATAAACGCATTTTCAGCACCAAGGTCAAATAATTTTTCTGGGGTATCAATACCCGCATCAATCAGCTTTTTGGCGAGGATTTCACCAACGTTACGGAGTTGTTTTGCAAGTTGCTTCGGAGTCATTAGAACTAACATTCTAGCATAGCGTTTTATGCGCTAGTCCACTGGTAGCGTAAATCTGGCAAGCCTTCTTCATTGTCACTACCATCACCGCTACCAATGACAATGAAGCCGTGTTTCTCGTAAAACCGACGTGCTCTAATGTTTTTCTGAAAGCACCATAGCTCTAGTTGATCAGGTGATAACTGCTTGGCAATTTCCATGAAACGCGACCCTAGACCTTGCTGCTGGTAGTCTACATGGATGTAAAGCTGATCTAGTTCGGTTGCTTTTACAGCTAATAAACCCACAACCTGCTTGATCTCTATGTCTAGCGCTAGCTTGACGACAGCCTGTGAAGCCAGCGTATTTCTAAACCAATTCACATGATTGTCAAACGAATGCAGCGAGTCTATTCCAAGCGCTTGCTCAAAACTGGCGCGATACATGCGCACCGCATCTTCCGCAAACTGGTCTTCATAATTAATGATGGTAATTGTCATTTTCAGAGTGACTGTAATAGTGTCAGGACACCATATAAATTGTTGAGGATGTGAACCAAAATTGCTGGCCAGATTGACTTCGCATACCAAGTAAGTGTTGCCAAGATGAGACCAATTGCAAATGCACTGATGGCAACACCTAACTCCGGATGAATGGCCGCAAATAAGACGGCGCTACCGATGACACCAACCATCACGCCCCATTTCTCAGTAAGCCAAGGAAACAAGACACCGCGAAAAGCCAATTCTTCAATAAACGGAATCAGCACTGCCGCAAAGAGGATAACAAGCGCAGCCGTCACTGGAGACACTTGCAATCCTGCTTGTAAGGTCTCCGCTTGCGTGTTGACAGCACCCTTTGATGCCGAACGATTTACCCACTGGCTAATGCCATAAGCCAGCGGCACAATGCCTAAGGTCAGTAACATGCCATAGCCCAGCCAACGCTTCTCAGGCAACAATAACCAAAGCTGTGCGCGGGTCCACACACCACGCCGCTTAAGCACTATCCACATCGGCAAGAACATCGCAACCGCGTTGATTCCAAGCCGCGCAGCGACAAACCCGCCACTCTGGGACAAGAGTCGCATCTGGGCTTCATCATCCAAGAGGCTTGGGTCAGAAAGGGCACCATGCAGACTTAATAAGACGGCCGCACCTAGACTCAATAGAACAAACCGCAGGACTACAAAGCCAATACCCATAAGGATGATGTCCAATATGCGTAGTTTGTTGGGGGAATTCATCAGGCCAACTATACCGCGACCTTTAGCAATCTCATCACAATATTTATCAATCTTCAGACTCCCCTAAAGTCGTCAGAAGTTTTGTCAGTTTCCTTTTGCATACTAAGGCTATAGCAATCTCATCATTATTTTTCCATTGCACTTGAGATTGTTCTGTTACTTCTGGCTTGCGTTCGCACCGGTAAAGAAAACTGTAGGTAATTTTCGATGAATACTGCTGCCCTGTACTCTAAACTCATCAACTTCAAACTGATACTGAGTAATCGTATTATGTGGATTACTCTTATCTCCACGCTCTTGCTCCAAGCTTGGTTTTACTTTGTCCAGCCCATTGAAACGAGTTGGTACGAACCTGCGCTACTCTTTTATGTTTCTATTACAGGCAGTTTAGTTGGCCTAGGTAGCTACTTCATGCTGTGGTTATTCTTCAAAGAAGAATTTGAACCGCATCATCACCGTGCTTGGGAAATTGTGATGTCTGTCAGTGCAGCATTCCTAATTTACGGGTTTGCGACTGAATATGTTGGCTTTGTCAACAAACCTCAGATTATCTTGGAACAAGCAGGACGGGCAACTTACGCCATTTCTGGCGTTATGGTAATTATTGCGGGGCTGTCAAACCGTCAAGTATTAAGCAAAATTCTTGTTCGTTTACTTGGGGCAGTAATTATCATCATTACGGCCTGCCATGCATTTTTGCCAGATGTAGTGCCACATTTGCCCGTGCTAACGGGCTGGGCACTATTTGTTCAGTACGCCTTTACAACAATTACGTGGATGATTGGCGGCTTGCTATTTATTCGACGCGGCCAAGAAACAGGCACAGAAATAGACCAAATTATCGGGCAATCTATTTTTCTATTTGCCGCGTTTGCTGGCTTTCGATTTTTCCCAGTTTGGCACCCGTTCTGGCTCTCATTTCATTTCGTTGCAAGCATCAGTTATCTATCGTCATCTTTTTTACTGATTGGTCTTATCCGACGTGAAGAAGAATTTCAAATTACGCGCTACTATTCGATTGCTGCATACAGCACCATGGTTCCCGCCATCATGATCTGCTCAGGCTTTGCTGGTCACGCTGCACTTGAATTTGGCACAGGCTTGCTTGAAGAGCACGCGGCTGCGTTCAGCGCCCATATGCAACA
>JAHDBS010000498.1 GCA_020630225.1 Anaerolineales bacterium
CACCCTCGCTGAACCGTGGGAACAATCGTGAAATCACGTTTTTTGTGAATGGTCGTTGGGTGCAAGATCGTAAGCTGCAAGCCGCAGTGACGCAGGCCTATCACACCATGTTGATGGTGCAGCGCTACCCTTATGTAGTCTTGATGATTGATGTGCCCCCAGCGGAAGTGGACGTCAATGTGCATCCGACGAAAGCTGAAGTGCGCTTTCGCTTTGCTGACCGCGTATTTTCAGCAATCAATCGGTCGTTGCGTAATACCTTGGTTGAAGCAGCGCCAGTGCCAGAGTTCATTGAACCGCGCGGTTGGTCAACTGGTGAGAACCGACCGATTACATCTCCCACGACATGGGAGCGCAAAACTGCGCCTGCGCCAGACGTGCTCGACTGGGGCTTGAACTTACCTGCCCCTCAAGCGTCACCCGTTGCGCCACCGCCAAGTGAAACTGGGGTGGGGCTAGGAATGCCAACGCAAACTGAAATGCCAGTGGGTGTCCCTGAACCACAGCAAGAAATGGCGACACCAGACATGCCACTATTGCGGGTAATTGGGCAAATTGGCGCGAGTTACATTGTGGCAGAAGGGCCAGATGGTTTGTATCTGATTGATCAGCATGCCGCGCATGAACGCATTTTGTATGAAGCCTTCATGGCAGAGCATGCGCGTTCCAAGATTGCCTCGCAGGGATTGCTGCAGCCAGCTGCTGTAGATGTGCCGGTAGATGCAGTGAGCTTGCTTAATGACAATTTAGAAGTCTTGAATGGGATTGGCTTTGAGGTAGAGCCGTTTGGCAGCAACACCTTTTTAGTGCGCTCAATGCCAGCGGTCTTAGGGCAGATGAATCCAGAAAAAGCGCTGCGGGTTGTAATTGAAGATTTTGAGTGCGATGAAACACCGTTTCAAAATGAATTCGAAAACAAGATCATTGCCCGCGTCTGTAAACGTGCTTCGGTGAAGGCAGGGCAAGTACTGTCCGCTGTTGAGCAAAAAGAAATGATCCGCCAGCTAGAGCAGTGCGACTCCCCGCGCACTTGCCCGCATGGCCGCCCAACAATGATCCACTTGAGTGTGGATTTGCTGGAGAAACAATTCCAGCGGAAATAGGGTGCGTTATTTGTTAATAGCTATTGGGGCTTGCTAGATAAGGCCATTAAGGTTCAATGGCCTTTGGGTTGTCAATAACAAACAAGAGTGTGTCTTAAACATAAAACACACTCTTGTGCTTAATTCTCTTTCTGCTTCGGTGGTGCTATTTCGACAATTTTGTCAGCCAGCTTGATGTACTGCTGGGCTGCTTTATTCTTCGGATGTAGCGTGACAATTGGTTGACCGGCTTCCACAGCTTGGAACGTCACTTCTGGAACTGCCGGGATCACCGAAACAATGTTGTGGTTGAGTGCGTCTTCAGCGGCTTGCCATGGCACTTGAACGCTGGCTCGGACGCGGTCAATCATGACGACATCAATATTGGTGTTTTCTAGCTGCATGTCTTCTAGCAGGTCTAGAACGCGACGGCCTTTACGTAAGGTCAGGCGCACAGGTTCTACGACCACATAAATAATGCTGCACTGCGGTAGCGTTTGGCGTGCCATGCGCGACATATCACTCCCCAAATCGATCACAACATAATCACTGAGCGTGGCAAGTTGGCGGGTTAGTACTTCGGCTTGCGCTGCAGAGGTGCTGAGATCCACATCTTCAGGCTTGTCCGATGACAATAGCAAGCGCAACCCTGAACTGTGGTTGACTAGCTGGCCTTCAATGGAGCGCAGGTTGATGTTTCCAGGCGATTCAGCAAGTAAGTTGGTGAGACCATTGCAGCGCATAATGCCGAGCTGTGGTCCCAAGGTGCCAGCGCCAGGTTGATAGTCTGTCAACAACACGTCTTGATCTTGCTCTGCTAGCACGGTTGCTAAGTTGAGTGCCAATGTAGACGTGCCCAAGCCACCTTTGACACCGACAACCCCAATCACATTGCCGCGTTTGCCAGAACGATTCAGGCTGCGAGTATTGCGCGCAAGTAGAGACTTCACGCGTGAAGCCAGCTCGGCCGGGTGCGTTGGCTTCGTCATGTAGTCATCAACGCCAGCTTCAAACCCTTCGACACGGTCATTGACCATGGTCTTCGCCGTGAACATGATGATCGGGATATGGCTCACGGCAGGATCATTACGGATCTTGCGCGTCACAGCGTAACCATCCATGTCGGGCATCATTGCATCCAGCAAAATGAGGTCTGGCTGCTGACTGCCAACCTTGGACAGTGCTTGTGAACCGTTGTACGCCACAATGATTTCGTACCCCTGTCGCTCGAGCATTAAGCCAACGAGTTTTAGGGTATCGGCGTCGTCATCAACAATAAGAATTTTTTCGGCCATAAGGGTGAGTGTGTTGCTCCAAAACTACTGCTTCCACTCTAGCATATCCCTAATCTTGTGTTCAAACCAAATTCAAACAAATGCTATAATTTGCCGCAGTTTTGTACCGAAGTTTTGTTGGTAAGCGTAATACAACCTTTGTCATGCGTTTGCGGCATTTCCGGTCTTGTCGCGTTGCATGGAGACCTTTATCAATTTCCCAACGACCTCAAATTTTGGGGTAATAGCCGCTATTCTGTTGTGCTGCTTGTACATCGGCTTGTTCGCCTTTGATGCGTTTCGCCGCTGGCCAGAGCGCAAGCCGATGTCGCGCAATCAGAAGATTGCGTTGGCGGTTTTGCTTTTCTGGGGAATTATCCTCAATATCCCCTTTGTCTCCATCCCTATTCCATTAGATTGGTGGCTCACGCGCAATGCGCAAATTCTGCCGAATGTTCAGCATGTCATATATCCAGCGGGCCTAGTGCCGCTGTTGCTTGCGGCAGGGTACCTTGGTGTTTTGCCTGCCGTATTAGTAGGCGTAATAATTGGCTTAACGCGCACTGTCGTTGGGCATACAGTCTTCATGCCATTTGAAATTGCGGCAATTGGATGCTTGGTTGCACTTCAAATTCAACAACCTTTCAAAGGTCGACTTCCGAAGCTCATTCGTAATCAATTTGTAGCGGTTATTGCGGCGTTGTTTGTGGTCAGCATCATGATGCTGTTGGATCGGATGACGTGGTTCCCGCTTCCAGCTGCGG
>JAHDBS010000499.1 GCA_020630225.1 Anaerolineales bacterium
CCTATTAGGCGATGGCGTACAAACCGCTAGCGATCCACGGATTCGCTCGGTCTAGACTAACTAATTATCTTATGACTGACACTGAACAAGAATTCAAACCTCTACTCTATTTTGCATATGGCAGCAATATGTCTTTAGAGGTGATGTCAAAATTGGAAGGAAATTTCAAACCGATTGATTCATTTCAACTTTTTGATTTTCGATTAGCTTTTACTAGAAAAAAACAAAAAAGTGGAAAAGGTGCCGCTGATATTATTCCGTCTAAAGGCAATAAAGTTTGGGGCGTGCTTTATGAAATCGATTATCTGTGTCAAAAAGCACTAGACAAAAAAGAAGGCTTAGGGCGCGCTTATGAACGAATTGAAGTTGACGTAACCCGTAGAGGGCAATCTTTGCAAGCTTACACATATACAGTTATTGAAAAACATTTTCCAGAACTACATCCAGGCGACGATTATTTGCAGACAATGGTTACTGGTGCAGTTCAGAACAAACTGCCTAAAGCATATGTGAATTTTCTAGAAGCTATACGCCAAAATGTCGAAGGACAAGAATTTCGTTCTGGTTTTTTTGCCACATCTACACAAGATCGTTCAATGGCTCGGGGAATATCACTAGTCAAACTCTCCACGGAATGGGTAAAAGAATTTCCAAATAATCGGCTAGTTTCTGTGCAACGTAACAATAAGTCCGTTTTAGCTGCTATTGCTCATGATTCTAGTATCAATCCTAAAGAATGTGAATTAGATCAGTCAATAAGAAACGTGTTAGGTATCAATGGAAAGCGATTAAGTTATGGACAAACCATTGTTCTGATGAGCACAGATATAAAAAATAGAAAATTTCGACTCTTTTCACCTAGAACTCTTGTTTTAAGTGTACTAAGACCTCCACTTGCCGATAGTGAGAAACAAATCTGTGTATTACATCCGAATAATATTAAGCTTTTAGGAATAGAAGAAGGCGACTACATAAGAATAACAACATGCAGTTTTAACGAGAATCGCGAAGTCCAAAAGAATACATTAGTAAGACGAGTTTATGGGGGATCCCAAAACACTGTTCATTACTATGGAGAGCATGTCGAATACCCATCCATACAGAATTTGTATGTCGACTACGATGGCAGACAAGTACTAGATATCCATAGAGACCACCTTAAGACAGCAGTTCTTATCGAACCGGCAATTGGCAGGCTCTTCCTCTCGAAAATACTCTATTATGGAATTGCAATATTTTTATCATTTATTGCTTTGATCGATCCTATAAATGATGTTGCGGATCAAATGAATGCACATCCTTTGTTTGCTACAGTAATAAGTGTTGGTATCGCCACTCTAGCTTCTCTTACAGTAGTGGTCTACGATATACGATCAAAAATTCATTATTGATAGGTAGAGACAAAATATAATTGTCATTGTTTTTAGAAAAATCAAAAGTTTGTTTTTTTGCTGGCAAATTGAAGTGTATTCGCTCGATCTAATCTAAACTTTTGAATATTTCAGAATACGCGCAGTTAGATGGGCTAGCCTTGGCTGAATTGGTCAGGACTGGTGCCGTCACGGCCAAAGAACTTGGCATGTCAATGTTGACTGCCGTCGAACAGGTCAATCCGCAACTTAATGCGGTGATCGAAACCTACGCCGAACGCGTTGCCGCAATGTCACAAGATGACAAGCCAACAGGCGTTTTGGGCGGTGTGCCATTCTTATTGAAAGATCTGTTTGTGTTTGAGGCAGGCAAGCGTAGCGAGTCTAGCAGCCGTCTGATGCAAGGGTGGATCAGTTCAGAAGACACATTACTAACAACGCGCTTCAAAAATAGCGGCGTCAACATTCTTGGCCGCAGCACAACACCCGAGTTTGGCCTATCTGGATCAACCGAGTCTGTGCTAACTGGCGCAACGCGTAATCCGTGGGATGTTTCTAAGATGGCTGTTGGCTCTAGTGGCGGCTCGGCTGCGGCAGTGAGTAGCGGCATTGTGCCCATGGGACATGCTAGCGATGCCGCCGGGTCCATTCGGATTCCGGCCAGTTGCTGCAATTTAGTTGGCCTAAAACCATCGCGCGGACGGATCTCGAACGCGCCGGACGCTGAGCACGCGGCGAGCTTTTCTGTTAATTCAATCGTCAGCCGCAGCGTGCGGGATACCGCCGCAATGCTAGATGCCTTGGTCGGGGCAGCGCCAGGAGACTTTACAGCCCTCGCGCCACTGCCCCGCCCTTATTTGGCAGAGCTAACCGCGCCCGAAACGCCATTGCGCATTGCCTTTACTACTGATCAATGAGGGGCGTTAGAAACGAGCCCTGAAGTGGCCGCTGTGGTCGAAAGCGTGGCGCAGGCCTGCCTTGACGCTGGGCACCAAGGTGTCAACGCCATGTTAGTGATGTGGGCCTTTGGCATCGACACGCTGTTTAAAGACATTGCTGCTGAATTAGGCCGCAGCGTTGACGAAACTACCTTGGAGCCAGTCACGCTTTCGTATTATCACTACGCAAAAACGCTCACACTGCGCGATTTTATTGAGGCGAGTGCCGTGATCAATACCGTTAGCCGCAATACCGGTCGTTTCTTTACTGACTATGACGTGCTTATCACACCAACGCTAAGCCGCTTGCCGCAAGACATTGGTTACTATTCGCAGAAACGCAACATGAGCTTCCGCGAATTCTTTGTACTGTGTGATGACTCAATGGCCTATTTGCCGCTGTTCAATATGAGCAGGCTGCCTGCCATTTCATTGCCACTGGGTATGAGCCAATCTAACCTTCCAATTGGCGTGCAATTTGGGGCAAAGCTAGGCGCCGAATCAACGTTGATTCGGCTGGCAGCGCAATTAGAAAAAATTATGCCGTGGCATGACCGAACGCCAGCGGTTTTTGTGAATTAAACGTCAGCAGAATCAATTCTGAGACTAATAGAGCAATGGACTTCTATCTACTTGCTTTGGAAAATTATTGTGACGCAACCCTTATTACAAGTTGAAGATCTAAATATTTCGTTCAATACGCCGCACGGTGATTCACACACGTTGCGAGGGGTGAACTTCGCTGTCAAGCCGGGTACTATTTTTGGCATTGTAGGCGAATCTG
>JAHDBS010000044.1:0-2396 GCA_020630225.1 Anaerolineales bacterium
TGTTGGTCAGCGCGTTTGAGAATATCGTGTCGAGGTAGCGGGCATATCCTTCAGCATTCAGGTGAATGCAATCAGTAAAGTATTGTTGCGGACTCCAGGTGCTGATATTTGGTGCGCCCGGTTGCCCTTGTAATGACCCGTATGTGTTGACCACTTGAACGCGGTTGAATTGGCTAGCAACATCCTGATAGGTGTCATTGAGGGTTAGCCAGATGGGATTAATATCGGCGGGGTCAGTCGAGTCAAATCGTTCTAAGAACCACGAATTGCATTCGTCGCTGTCAATGTTCGGATTGACAACGTCATAATTGCCAACGATAACTTGTAAGTCCTCCCTTGTTTCAAGCAACTCAACCAGCACATCTTCAAGCGGCTCGGCTAATGCTTCAGGGTCAGCCCATTCTTCAAGAATGTCATTGCCACCTAGCGTAAAGAACACAATTGGTGCTGGCTGTGGGTCTGCTTCAATTGCTTCCAAGAGTTCGCTGAACATTTCATCTTCATCGGCTGCCCATTGCTCAAGCGTTGTGCCGCCAATTGCATAGGATTGCAACGCAATGCTTTCCGCTGCGGGGTGGGCTGCAAGGGCTTGCTGGAATGGACCTTCTGCCATTTCAGCCGACCATGAGTCGCCAAAGACATACAGCGTCCGATGACTTGCTGCGGAAACTGTTGTCGTTTGACATGCAATCAGGACCATTGCAAATACGGCCAAGATTACAACTGGGAAATTTTTTTTCACTGCTCTCAAATGCTGTTTCATGTCAGTTACACCTCTAATTCGGTTGGGATCGATTGCGTCTAGCTGCTTGGCTAGCGCCTTGTTAGTTGCACAATATCAAGCCCAATTCAGCAAAAGAAGGGAATAGCGACAAGCGGCTGACAAGTGGTCGATTTTTGCGGATGAACGGTTTTTTAGAGGCGTCGTTTGCTCTGCTAGAATGAAACCGTGTTGACGAAAACGAAGCGCATTCCCGCTTGGCTCACTCTCCTAATTGGACTTTTGACGCTACTGTTTCTAGTAGGCGCAACGTTTGCGGTCTACATAGATGAAGACCCAGATGGATTTGTCAGCGTGGACTGGACAGACATTGTGGTTGACCCAGAAGTATTGGGAACGACAATGGTCAGATTGTTTATTCCCGTGGTCAGCGTTTTAGTGTTGGGCAGCACAGCCTTTTTTGATGCGTTTGTCACGCAGCAAACGGTAGACCGAAAAAAACGCCGACGTTTAGCGCGGTGGCTGTTTTGCCTCTTGTTACTCAACCTGTTTTTCACCGTTTGGCGTGACGCTCCCGGTATCTCTGCTATCACCGATGGCTTGCTGATTGTCTTACTTGGGGCATTGTTGCTGGGCTGGCGTACCGGACTGATCTTAGGCGTCAGCTCATTTTTGTTCTATACCATCTATGACAGCTTTGATGCCGACGTGCCGCTGGATTCATTAGACGTCTTTTTTGACTTACTCTTTGGGACGTTTTACGACTTATCTTTTGTGGCGCTGCTGTGCAGTGGCATACTTGTTGGTCTCATGCGCGACGAAGTTGGCCCAACGCTGTTGCGCCCATTGCCGCTATTCTTTATAGGGTTCAGCTTTGAGTGGCTTCCAAGCTGGTTGAATTTTTACGCCTTTCGCATTGGGGATGTCTTGCTTGAGTTTTTGCCCGGTGCAATCATGACGGGTATCACGCTCATGATCCTTGGGCTGTTTGCGCAGCAGGCGCGGGGCAGAGCCGTTGCGACCCAATTGGCGCAGTCTGAAAGACTGCAAGCAGAGGCTGAACTTAGGGCGTTGCGGGCTCAAATCAATCCCCATTTTCTATTTAATTCCATCAGCACAATTCAGTACCATGCGCGAACGCATCCGAAGACGGCATATGATCTGCTAGACAATTTAGCTGATATTTTCCGCGCCGCCTTCCGGTCAGATCACTTTGTTACCTTGGAAGAAGAGCTCGCAACGGTCGAAGCCTATTTGCACTTAGAACAGGCTCGGTTGCGAGAGCGACTGACGGTTGTGTGGGACATTTCACCAGACGTTGACTTGCAAGTGCAAGTACCATCGCTTGTCATCCAGCCGATTGTTGAGAATAGTATTGTGCATGGCATTGCGCCCAAGCTTGGTGGGGGCACGCTGCGCATCATAGTGGAACGTTCAGATGACGATTGCCAAGTGACGGTTATTGATGACGGTCTAGGATTTGACCAGACTGCGCCAACAGTCAAGGGGCATGGCATTGGGCAGACCAACGTTGTGCAGCGTATGCAGAGCTACTATGGCACTGCCTTTGTGCCACGGATTGAAAGCACGCCCGGCGCGGGCACGCGTGTCGCCCTTAAGTTTCCAAACACGACATGATTATTCTTCTCGTTGACGACGAATTTCCAACCCGCCA
>JAHDBS010000044.1:2496-19162 GCA_020630225.1 Anaerolineales bacterium
TCGCAACAAGAGAAAGCGCCAGAAAAGCTTTGGGTCGAACAACCGAACCACAACCGATTGTTGGTTGGGATAGAAGACATTGCCTACATTGAGTCGCGGAATAAGCAAACGTATATTCACATGCGTGACGGCGAAGAATGGCTGGCGCGTTACACGCTAAAGGATCTTGAATCGCGTTTGGAGACGCATCAGTTTTGTCGCATTCATCGGGCTTATCTTGTGAATGCGAACGTCATTGCTGAGCTAATCCCATGGTTTTCAGGTGGATATCAGGTGCGCTTGAATGCGGCACTTGAGGTGACCTTGCCTGTCTCTCGGCGCCATGCACAAACGGTAAAGGCCCTCTTTCGCGCATAACGTTGTTGTTTTGTTACAACTTGAATTTGTGGCAAAGTAGTTAGGTGACTGTGTTCAAGACTTACAACGAAATTTATCAAGCAATTTGTGCATTACCGCGCAATGACCAGCAATCTGAACCGCAGCTAGCGCAATACCTCACGCAACTTTTAGGGCTTTCTTTGCAATTTCGCCATCGGTTGAGTTTTACGCTTGAAGAATTCTATGGCTTGCTTGCTGATGCTTTTGAGATGCCACCTCTGACTGAACCGCCAGCCTTGCTCACTCCTACCTCTAAACATGGATTTGATGAAGACAGCTTTGAGTATTGGCATCATTACGTCTTAGTACAAATTGAGTCATTGCAGTTGCTGTATTCCAGTGACGCACTTGATAGCGCTTTGGCTGTGTTTGGCGCGTCCGGTAACGGATCTGGGACTTGGTACAACTGGACAATGTATAGTTTTCTAGAACGCGCTGCGAGCGCTCATTTCCAAACTTATAGTGAACCCATTGATGTTGACCCAGAAGATATAGTCACTTGGGGCGGACTTTGTGAGTTTTTGGAGGCTGGCCGGTTTTATGAATAACCTCAATAAACGCGCCAATACTGTCTGATGGGTGCATATGGTGGCCTATGTGTGTTTGATCACACCAAATTTTTGCAAACAATTGTGCCTGAATTGCAGGCCGGAGAGACTCAGCCGCTTGTACAAGCGGCGATTGGTTGGCTTAATGCACAATCAACGCGCGATCATTATGACTTTGCAAGGTTAGCGGACGTCATTGCACACTGTAGTGCCGACATGACCAGCAATACGCTATCTGAGTTTTGCGTTGCTGATGGAGTGCTGCATCGGTCTCAAGCGCCTTTCTCAATAAGCCGACAGGATGCGGAGGCATATTGGGATTATGAAGACTTGTGTTTACTCTTTGAAACTGTGTTGACGGCTCACTGCGTGCCAGCTTTTGCAAATTTTGGGCTACGCAAACATTCGTTGCGCCTAGATCTTTTCTATGACGACCTAAAGTGGGATCCGCTTGTTTATGAGTTGATTACACTGCTTGATACCCGGAGCAGATATTGGGCATATGGCAGTGGGGGCTACAATGAAGGGATCCACGGTTGGCTTAGTGCTGACGAAACCCAACTATTGCTATTAGGCCTACCGGACGTTGCAGAGTTTCGAGACACTGCAACGTCCGAAACCTTGTTTGCATGGTCATATCAGCAATCCCTTCAAAATGGAAAGCTCAAAAATGTGGCGCAGTGGGTTGCGTTTATGGACTGGTTTCGCCGAATTGTAAGCCGCGCCGTTGATGACAATTGTGGTTTGCTATGGGGCCGAGACCTGCATATTTTCTACGAAAATGCTCAGCGGCCCTATTTCAACAGCACTGTAATAAGTTTTGATGGGACATAAATTGTTGCAATGAATGACGTTCACCAAAAACTTGTTTACCTCAGCCAGCTCGATAAATTCAGACAATTATTTGCAGCGTCGTATCATCAGTATCAACTTCGGCCTACTCTTACGGCAACGGAAGTCGATGCAGCAAATCTACCGTTGCCGCAGCAGTTGCGAGACTTTTATTTGCAAGTCGGTAATGGCGGTGCTGGACCGCACTACGGCATATTCCAGCTCAAACATCTATTCGCGTATCGCCCAAATGAACCTTATCCTGGAGCCGAACACTATCGCGCATTCGCGCATGCAAATGCAGATGAGTTTGACAACTTTGATGATGGCTATTTTGAAGTCCATGATGACGATCTGAGTGGGCTAATAGTTATCACAGAAGAAGGGTGTGGACATGTGACATGTATTGTCTCTGCGGGTGAATACTTGGGTCAGATGGTCAGCGTTTCTTGTGATGGTTTCGTGCGTGACCTCAAACAAGACTTCAACACCTACTATTCAGACTGGCTCGATGCAAGCATTACTCTTTTAGAGCGCGTAAAGACGTTAGTTGATACTGATGATCTGTCACTTGAGAACATTCATAAAACCATAGCCCAAGACCTGCAGCGTTACGACGGCTACCAACTTATTATGGGCGTCATTGGTGCGACTGTGCCATATGACAAGCTTAACAAACTAGAACATTTTACGGCTTGGTGTGCGGCCCAGCTAACTGAGTATCGTGAGCAGCAACAGTGGCGCGTCCGCTTCCCAAATAAGCTTTCATCTCAGACCTTTGATTGGATCCCACGTTTCATGGAACGCCCCGTATCCTTTTCACATTTGGCCTATAAAGCTGATGGTGGGTCGTACAAAGCGCCAGACATGCTAGAACTCTTGCTGCGCTTCACAGCGGTTGCCGTATTAGGCGGTGATCCTTGGAGTGAGATGCACACCACTGAAATGGAGCAGCAGCTGCGCTTGGCATATGAACAACAGATTCAACCAATGCCTAATGCAACTGATGGCATTACTTTGGCGTTCAAGTGGTTACATGCGCCGCTTGTTGGCAGTTGGGTGCACTTTGAGCCAGATGAGTTGATGATCGGGGTGGAAGCGCTTTGTTTACTTGTTCAAACCGTGCCGCGTGATCAATTGGCAGCACGGTTAGCAGTTACCTATATTGCTGAAGATGCCGCAGATTCAGAGCTTGCGACACTTGGCGAAACTTTATATCGCCTAGGTGCCACGCGTGAAGATATCGAAGCGGCTGGACAACGCGAAGACGCAGCTAAATCTCCTGAGGTACTACACGGTTGGGACGCTGTCCAAACCACTCAATTCAATCGGGTTGTACGAAATGCAGAGCCTGTAAATGGCTCTGTTGAGCCACTTAAAAGAGAGCCAACACCTGCCAAGTCTATATGGCGTAGTCGGATAGACGGCTTTATGCGCAGCCTCGTATCTGGCATAGTTGGTGGAATTGTAGGCGGCGGGTTATTTGGTGTGGTCGTGCTCATCATTGAACAGTTTGACTCACCTTATGACGATCCAGACTTACTGTCTATTCTTATGGGGATACCTGTATTTTTTCTGATTGGCGCAATCTTTGGTTTGCCATTTGGGTTTGGTTGCGGTGTGTTATATGGCGCTTTTCTTGATCATCGGGTCAATACGCAAACATTACCGTACTACACAACGATAGGCGGTGGAATCATCGGCGCATTGATTGGTGCCTTATTGGTAAGTAGTGGCCCCGTCAACGATGTTCAGCAGATGATGGGTGTCATTGTGCTATTTATTCTTGCAGGCGTTGCTGGTGCAATTGGTGGCCGTGCGGGTGGAACCTTGCATCGTTTTCTAAAGAAGAGGTGAGGTTCTATGCCTCAATTTTCAATGTACTCATGATTGAAATTCAGCTAACGGAAGCGATAGTCTTTGGCGGTGGGGTTGTCAGTGGCTATGTCATTCTGACGCCTGATCAAACGCAAACAGCAAAAACGCTACAAATTGATGTGTTTTGGGGTGTCTACGAAGACAAGTCACCTGTTCCGCAGCGTCAGAATAGTCGTCAATCGGTGACGGTGGAAATTGCGGGCGCGCAACTTACATCAGGTAGAACCTATCAATTTCCATTTGAATTTAGTATTCCCAATGGCCCTGCAAGTTATGCGGGGCAGAGTTTTGATGTCAGATGGGTTGTGCAGGCTCGCGTTAAGCGTGGCAAATTATTTGACAATGAAAAAGAGCGTGCTCAATTTATACTCTTGCCAGACTCAAACTTTGTGCCATATTCTGCTGGGCGGTCTAGACCTAGAATCCGCAACTATTGGACCCGCCTGAATGGCATTGAGCGACTAGGGAAAATAGCATTTGGGGCTGTCTTGGTCTTCGGCGGCATTTTATGCATGTTGGCGCTGTCTGACGAACCACTGACATTTGTTGTTGCGTTGCCATTTGTCTTGATCGGTAGTGGGATTATGGCTTGGCAAGTGCGCCACTGGATTGCGCGTTTGTTCTTTGCACAGTTGTCTGTTGATGTTGACAAGACCATTGTGTCTCCCGCTGGTGCTGTGACTGTTTCAGTTAATGTATCACCATGGTTGTCTCGGATTGTTGATGATGTGACAGTCAACCTCGCCGCTTTTGAGCGTTATGAGCGCGCTCGCCTGATGGGAACTGGAAGCGACCGCACGCAATCCAGACACATCGAGCGGACTGTTATTTATGAAGAACGTGCCACGCTGATTAGGAATCGACAGCTAGCAGGGTTTGAACGCCACGAAGCGAAAGCTTCTTTTACCTTGCCGCAAGACGCACCGTTAACTTTTATTACTGATACTAATCAGATATTGTGGCAATTGACGGTCATACTCAAAACTGGTCGATTGCCGCGCTGGGTAAAAGAGATCGTATTGGATGTAGAACCGTGAGGGTTGCAAATAATTGCGTATGAAAATTATTGAGTTGCTTCGTAATTCAGCTTTCGACTGGCCGACAGCCAATCTGTTGGCAGGTGAACCGACTTTGTGGATGGCTCCGGCGCTCACTAATCAATCAGTCGACGTGCAGCAAATTGCAATGCAGCCGATGTATCCGTTCCGGAAACTATTGGCGCAGTCCCGAGGCTGTTATACCAGCGAATTACCACCTGAAATACTAAATGCGCTAACTGCTATTGAGCAAGGGCAGCCTAATTACCATTGGGCGTTTGCAACCATGCATGATGCATGGAAGATGGCGCGTAAATGGCAAGATCCGCGCAATCAGATTGCGCATCATCCACGCAATTTAATGGAACATAAGCTGGCGCAACTGTTTACGTGCTTTCCCAATCAAACGCCAACTGCTGATGTTCAACTTGTGTTATATGTCGGTACTGGAATCTGTGATCATCCAGGGTTGCGTCGAACGGGAGGTCCAGGTCGGATTGAAACGGAACGGCCAGACTTAATTCCACGCAAACATTGGGATTTAGTCGGCTTTCTAGATTTCATCGGTGGTGTCTGGCTCGTAGAGCGTGAAGAAGCTCATCCTGTTGTAAGAATAATGTTGGAACAGTTTCGGACGCTATGGGAACCTTTTTCCCCAGCATCGATTACATTTGAGCGTGACTTCAATGTCCGTGGATTTCGCAATGCCTTAGCTAACTGGATTGAAGATCAATCCTAATGTGACGAAATATTTGCGGTGAAAATATCTGTTTCACGACGGCATGTGCAGGCGGTAAAGGGTTTACTGCGCGAGTAAAGATTTTTTCAGGTATGCTTCATTGCAGGCCTTGTGAATGTCTCCTAATTTATTTACCTCTATCTTTTTCTTATGAAACGTCATTTCAATATCCCAACAATTTGGCAGCCATTTGGCGCGTTTTCCATGGGTGTAGCCCAAGGGCAAGGCCAAATTGTGTATCTAAAAGGTCAGATTGCGTTAGATCAGAACGGTAATATTGTCGGCGTTGGGGATATGAATGCCCAAGTCGAGCAAACGCTGTCCAACATAGAGCAGAGCCTTATGCATGTCGGTGGTGAGATGGGGGATATTATTTCCCTTACACAGCACACGACCGACATCGAAGCGTTTATGCAAGCGGGCGCAATTCGAGAGAAATTCTTTCAGCCGCCATATCCAGTGACAACCACTGTTGAAGTAAGCCGCTTGTTTGACCCTAACCTAATGATCGAAATCACAGCAATTGCGGAGATTCCATTAGATCGTTTTATTGCGCCTGAAGCAATTTAGGACGCACAGTAATGCCAATGCACCCAGCCCTCTCTCGTCTTGATCACCGTCCATGGCCAATTCCTAATGGCCCATGGACCATGCGTCAGTCATGGTGCGATTTGTTATTTGCACACTGGCCAGTTCCTGCAGCAGATCTACGACATTTAGTACCTGCGCCATTAAAAATTCAAGAGTATGACGGCACGTCTTGGGTGGGCGTAGTGCCGTTTCGGATGGAAGATGTCATGGCACGTGGTTTGCCTGCACTACCTTGGATTTCTGCCTTTCCAGAGCTGAATTTACGACTTTATGTCGAGTATGAGGGTAAGCCGGGCGTCTGGTTTCTTAGCTTGGATGCGACTAACCCTTTGGCGGTTTGGACGGCACGCAATTTGTTTCATCTGCCGTACGAACATGCGCGTATGAGCATCACGGAAAACAACGGAACGTTTGCATATTTGTCTGAACGTAAGGTTGCGCCGGCCGTTAACTTTGAGGCAACTTATGCTCCGATTGGTGAGCCATATGAAGCGCAACCGGACACGCTTGAGCATTGGCTTACCGAACGTTATTGCTTATATGCGTACTCCAAGTCTGGAAAGCTGTTTCGTGCTGATGTGCAGCATCAACCGTGGCCGTTGCAAAAAGCGGAAACCACAATTTTGCAAAACGATGTGATGACGCCCCATGGTGTTGCCCTCAATGGTGAGCCGGTGTTGCTACATTTTGCAAAGCGCTTAGATGTCGTTGTGTGGCTGCCGCAAAGAATTGGGTAAGCAGCCAAAATACGAAAAGCTTCTTTCCGCGGCCTGCAGTCTGAGTTTGTTGACGTTCAAAGTTGCTCTAAGCTTCAGTTGCCTTGCTTGAAATCGTATCTAAGGCTCCAGCGATTTTATTCAAAACTTCATCTGCTCCGGTAATGCCGTGCCGCTGTGCCAAGTAATGTGGATCGTTATAGGCCACATATACTTCGCCAGCGGTGTCTTCATAGACTAAGAATTTCTGCGGTAAATCAATCCCAATGGTCTGGGCTTGTTGCATCAACGGGGTGCCTAGTCGGGGATTGCCAAACATAATGATTTTGGTCGGGCGCAAGGTCAGGTCTACCCGCGCAGCGTTGGCCTGATGGTCTAATTCAGCGACAATACCAATCGCCGGATTGTTTTCCAGTATGGTCTTGATGCGGGCATACGTGTCTTCAACGCTGTGGGGGCTGCGTTTGAGGACAATCCCACTGTCTGCTAAGTCTTGATTACCGACCGTTACTGTTTCGCCACCGACAATGTTAGACACAAGCGCATTGAGCGCACCAGCAACTTTTTCAAGTTGGGGTAGTTGCGGTAATCCATGGCGTTGTACTAAATACTCAACGGAGTTGTAGACCAAATACGTAGCGCCGTTTTCATCTTCGTAGCACAGGATCTTTTGCGGTAAGTCTAACCCTGCCAACGGATTGTTTTGCATAATCGGCGTGCCAAGCTGTGGATTGCCAAACAGCACGATTTTGGTGGGGCGCAGAGTCAAGTCTACCCGTGCAGCATTGGCTTGATGGTCTAACGTCGCCACAATTTTGATGGGCGTTTTCGACTCCAGTAATCGGAGCAGGCTGTCAAATACATCCTTGGCTGGGGCGTTGGTGGACTGTTGTTTCATCTTTTCACTATCCTCATTAAGCTTGATTTTCCTTACAGAGTTGCTGATCAGAGAAAAGCTTACGAAACCTGAATTCTGGAGTGGCCCCCTCTTTTATGCTGCTCTTCTCCAGAACTGGGGTTTGCTAGGGTATTGGCGCGGATATGTCAGTGGCAGCATGGCGCTTAATCAGGCGGACGAATCGGGTATCATGACTACTGAGTGTCCCAATTGATACAAGAGCAGTATTTCGAGGTAAGAATAACCTCATAGATTGTCCATGAAGATTGTAGATATGCTTCGTAATCCAGCGTTCGATTGGCCTGATGCTGATGTTTTGGCTCGCGCACCCACATTATGGATGGTGCCCATTATTGGCGACCGTGTAGTTGATGCGCATCACATTGCTCAGCAGCCGATGTACCCGTTACGGAAATTGTTGGCGCAGGCACATGGCTGCTATATACCTATTGCTAGACTAGCTTGAGAGTGAAATAGATGAGTCTTCAAAAATTTGTAATTTACCTCGCGGCAGGATTTTTCTTGCTCTATGGTGTGGCGTTTAGCATTGCCCCAATTGCGATGTCTACTTTAGTTACCGGGTCAGCGCCAACTGGTACCTCTGCCATCGTTGACTTCCGCGCGACCTATGGTGGGATGACAATTGCCGTTGGGCTTATTTTGCTGTACCTCAGTGCGATTGGTCAGAGCCGTGCTAGTCTGGTTTCCATCATTATTGTCTTGTTGGGGATGGCGGCGTCACGCACGCTGGGATTCATTCTCGATGGCCGCGCAAATGGACTGATGTATGTCTACCTGATCTTGGAAATTGGCGGCAGTGCGTTGGCGTGGCTAGCGTTGAAGCGTAGTTAGGGTTGTTAACTGCATTGACGACTACGGTCGAAATATCCTAAGCAAATGGGAATGTCTTCCCCACATTTGCTTTTGGAATAGTAATGTCAAACCAAATCTCTGATCCGTCAGTGCAGGTGATGACGTCAAATTCACGTTCGTTTTTTTCAAAAACAGACCGCATCTGATATTCCTTTTCAAGCTGTTCTAGCACGTCATATTCGTCTGAAACTCTAGAAACAATATAGGGTGCTGTTTCACTACCATCGCCTGAATTTAAGATTCCCACTAGGCATGCCATTGAGAATTGAGCTTCCGCTGTTGCCTCGTCTTTGTGTCCGGCCTGATCTAATAAATAGCCAATGATCAGGTGGGCCTTCGGGCTTAAGATTTGATTTGGCATTGAGGTCAAGGCAACTTTCAATGCCGCGGCAACGTCATTCTTTTCTGAGAGAATGGACATCGCATGATTGATTTCTTGTGAATATGGAGAGTAAAAATCTGCAGTAGTCACGATTTCAAACATCTGCATGTAGTTTTCTTTTGATGGCTCAGTAACATACTTTCCAAAGAGCCGATGTAGCTCTGGAATTTCGTCATCTGGCGCCGAGCCAGCAGGCGTGTCTGCGTTGGCGGAGGCGCCTTCACCTTCCTGTGCTTCTTGGGATGCAGTTGCGTGTTCTGTTGACTGTTGTGACTCAGTGGCTTGAGGATGTTGCTGAACAATCTTGTTAGAACGATTGTTTAGAAATCGATAAACGAGTAGGCCCGCGACGGCACTAATAATCAGCAGAATAAAAACAGCAGCGATGGTGATGCCAATGAGTGATTGAAAGCTTGTCATCTTAGTTGTCTAACCTTAGCAAGATCGGTTGTGGTGTGAGGATGTATAGGCCAAGTGACTATAACTAAAAGATATTTTACATGCAATGAAAGAGGCCCAGAGTGAAGCGTACTCTGAGCCTTCCATAAGCCATCATTCTGAATGGTTGCTGCCTTTTATACGTTAAGGTACATCTGGTGTGGTGAAATCTGTTTCCACATTGGTGACGGTGTCGTTTGTATTGCCTGGCCCAAAGGTGGAGTCATTACCAGTGCCACCATCAATGGTGTCTGCACCTGAACCTGTTGCCATGCCACTATCGCCAGCGATGATGTCATCACCTGAACCCCCATTAATGACATCATTGCCGTTATTGGGTGCGTTATTAATACTGGGGCTATTGCTGTCTCCATGAATAATGTCATGGCCAGCATCCCCATTGATTATGTCATTACCACTACCGCCATTGCTCTCAGTGTCGCCAGCGATACGATCATTGCCCTCACCGCCATGGATGGTGTCGTTTCCATGCCCCGCGCCGAGTAGACTATCTCCATAAATAACATCTGCATCATTACCGCCGTAGATGATGTCATTTCCACTGCCATTACCTAAGTTACTATCTCCATATATATTATCAAAACCATCACCACCATTGATGATGTCGTCTCCATGCCCCGCGCCGAGTAGACTATCTCCCATAATGCTGTCATGGCCAGCATCGCCATTGATGGTGTCATTTCCACTTCCTAAGCCAGAAGAGCTGTCTCCTCTGATGGTGTCATGGCCAGCGCCGCCATTAATCGTGTCGTCCCCGCTACCGTCACCTTGGTCGCTGTCGCCTACGATGAAGTCTCCATCATCATCGCCATAAATGGTGTCGTTCCCGCTACCGGTGCCAGTAAAGCTGTCGCCATAAATACTGTCATTTCCGTTCCCACCGTGAATCGTATCGTTTCCGGTACCGTCTCCATCTTTACTGTCGCCATAAATCATGTCATGTCCGTCGCCACCATAAATCGTGTCATTGCCACTACCAGCTTCAGTTTCACTATCGCCATAAATGGTGTCGTTGCCATCATAACCATAAATCGTGTCGTTACCACCACCACCACTAATGGTGTTTTCATTATTGTTACCATAAATGGTGTCGTCACAGTCAGTACCAATGAAGTCATCACTGGCAACTAGCTCGCCGAGCGTTACAGGAGACCCTTGTAAATGAAACGTTCGCTGGCAGTTGGTGACCACAGTTGCTGTTGGTGAGGAGTCTGTGGCAACTGTATTTGTTGCTGAATGATTGTTGTAGCTTGGGTCGTTAGGATTGTTTTTGTCGTCGTCGAAATGCAGGGGCGTACTGGCACTTTTGCAAATGGGCGCTTCTGTCAATGGATCATAGACCAGCACAAATAGATTCATTGCGCGGGGGGTATGGTCTGTCAGTGAGTAAGCTAAGAATGAAGCGTTGCCATTGGCTTGCATTGGAATAAAGAACATGTTGCTCCGCGTCACATCATGAACAACTAGGGCAAAGGCGGCGGTTGACGTTGCATCAAAGCCGCTGCTGGTGACCGTAATAGTGTCGCTCCAAAAGCGCCAGTAGGTGTCCCCAGCGTCAATATCGCCACATATTGATAAGCTGGCAGTGTCAATTGGTGTGTCGCCTAGCGCTGCATAGTTGCGCGTTACTGCAACAAAAAATAGTGCGAAAAACAGCACAGGGATGACAATGATGTATTTGAATGTACGTAATTGAGAAAGCTTCATAGCGTTTTATGATGTAAATACCAGAGTTAGTGTGTCTGCTTCGCAGATTAGAGACGAGAGCAATCTTTTAGTGGCACGCTTGCGTGCTAGCGTTTTGTTAGGCATGAGTCCCTATATAGTCACAAAGAATTTATGTGACAAGCTTTGGGTGTTGTGCCCGCGTAAGCTTGACGTTCACGTGTGACGGAACGCTAGACTAAATGATGTCGAACTGCATAAATAGCGGCCTGCGTACGGTCGCGTAGTTCAAGCACTTGCAAAATTTTGGAAAGATGTTTCTTGACGGTTCCTTCGCTTACAAAAAGCTGCTGGGCAATTTCTTTATTTGAAGCCCCAGATGCAAGTAAACGGAGTACATCTAGCTCGCGTGGGGTCAAATTACTATGAGACGACGGGGTAGTTGGCATTGCGTTGGGGTGTGTGACATTGCCAACTAACTTTCCAGCCACTTCATGTGATAACTGAGAGATCCCGGCATGGGCCAGCTTGATTGCCTGCGCTAAGTCATCTGACGGCATGTCTTTCAATAAATATCCGATGGCCCCCGCTTTTAACGCTTTAACAATATATTGGTCGTCGTTGAAGGTTGTTAGCATTAGCACTTTACAGGAAGGGTGTAACTGGAGGATGGTGCGTAAAGCCTCAATTCCATTCATGTTTGGCATTTGAATGTCCATCAGAATGAGGTCAGGTGAAAGTGACTTGGCAAGTGCGATGGCGACCTCGCCGTCTTCAGCCTGCCCGATAACGTCAATATCGGGCTCAAGATCTAATAGTGTTGCAATGCCTTGTCGAATCAACTGTTGGTCATCAACGACTAAAATGCGGATAGGGGTAGCTTTACTCATGCTGCTGGGATCCGAATATCGATGACAGTTCCCTGACCAGTATGGCTGTTGACTTGGACTCTCCCGCTTAAGTTTTCAATCCGTTCGCGAAGGCCTTGTAACCCATGCCCATCGGTTTGTTGCGTCGGGTTGAAACCAATGCCATCATCGACAATGCGTAGCCGGGCTTGAATTGCGGTGAATTGCAGCCAAATATTGACGTTTGTAGCAGCAGCATGTTTGTGGATATTGGTCAGCCCTTCTTGCGTAGCGCGGAATAAGGCCAATTGCACAGTTTTGGAATAACGATTGGGGTTGCCATCCAGCTGATAAGAAATTTTGGATGTAGCACTTGCAATGCGCTCAATCAGTAATTCGATTGCGGGCGCTAATTCAAATTGCTCATCGTGATTGCGTAATGCTCCGACCGATTTGCGAACGTCTTGCAACGCGGCTTGCGATGCTGTCCTCGCTTGTTGTATGGCGACAAGGGCATTGTCTGGGTCTTTTTCTTGTAGCTTTGCTGCCATTTCAAGCTGAATACTGATGGCTGCTAAATGATGACCTAGCCCGTCATGGATGTCACGCGCTAAGCGATTACGTTCATTGACAACGGCCATCTCTGCGAGTTGTTCACTATGTTCATGTAACTGAATATTTAAGAGCTTCAACCGCTGCTGATACCGCCATTCATCCTTAATAATGCGTGACAGTAAGTAAACGAGTGCTGTTGCAAGAAGGAAAACAAGTAGCGTCCTGACATCGCGGGCCGAAATAAAATCTCCACGTGGTCCATAGGCCAAACGAAAAAAAAGAATGACAAGTGTTGTCAATAGCATGGCAATGCCAACCCGGCGTGAAAAGGTGAGCTCAGCAAACAAAATAACTAATAGAAGTAAAAGCTGTGTGTAGGCATAGGAAGCTGTTGCCAGTGCAATTACACTTAGCGCCAATTGCGCTGCCAAGTGTAATTGGGGTGAAACATAGGTTGCGAATGTATTTGACGGGCGTGCTAGCTCAAGTCCAATCAGCATGAGCATCGCGCTACTAAAAAGGGCGATGCCTGCCCAGTTTGGTAGCGAAAATGGTGGCGGCAGTGCAGTGTCGTTAAACCAATCGAGTAAACCAAGAATTAGAACGCCACTGTAAACAAACAGTGTGATTTGCCGATATTTAGGCTGAGTAATTGGCAGGCTCTTTGGCGTTAGCTCCATTTAGACAGCATATCAGAGGTGATTTGGGCAAACAATGTGCCAAAAGTAGAAGATCGTGTAGCTAAAAGTGCCAATGATTTTGTAGAAATGCGCCAATTGGTACATAGAAAAATGGCGGAATGTAAATATGCTTATGTTGATTTGATCAAGTACGTCGATTTAAGGAGATTACCAATGCGGAACATACAACTAACCATATTACTGCTCGCTAGCTTTTTGGCTGCATGCTCGGCATCTCAAGGCGAGCTTGTAGAGACTACCAGCGCCGTTACAGGCGGGGCAACTACCTTTAAGTTAGAAGGTTGGGCGGACAACTGGTTCGCTGCCTATCTTGGCGATGTGCTAATTGTTGAGGATAGTGTTTCTATTACGACTGAGCGGTCCTTCAACGCGGAAGCGACAACATTTGAAGCTGACTATCCGCTGCAGCTTAATTTTATTCTGAAAGACTTCAAAGAAAACGACACTGGGTTAGAGTACATTGGTGCAAATAATCAACAAATGGGTGATGGCGGTTTCATTATGCAATTGACGGACATGGGTAGTGGGGCCGTCGTCGCGACAAGCAATGCGGATTGGGCTTGTACAGTTGTCCATATGGCTCCGTTAGACAAGTCTTGTGAAAGTGAAGCAAATCCGGTCGCAGGAACCGCACCATGTGATTTTGTCAATTTAGGTGAGCCAGAAGGCTGGCAGGCTGCTGATTTTGATGACAGTGATTGGACGGCAACTACGGTGCACTCTGCAGCTGCGGTCGGGGTGAAAGATGGCTATAACCAAATTAGTTGGGACAGCGCTGCTCAAATTATTTGGGGACCAGATTTAGAAACAGATAATACCTTGCTTTGTAGGGTTACAGTTGACGCACCCAATTAGTGTTGAGCAATTATGGCAGATGCCTCATGGTCCTAAATGGGTTTTGCTAAAACGATGAATATGAAGTATGACTCAATCATCTGTTAGATGTAAAAGGCTCAAAGGAGATCCCTTGAGCCTTTTTAATTTGGGGGATTTAGCGTGAGTTGCTACTTAAGGCCAGCCCGTTTCTGCTCTTCACGGTCTTCTTCTAAGAAGGAAAAAGTGTCTTCTACTGGGGCGGACATCATAGCTTCTACCCTGTTTGATAATGACTCAAACATCTTTTCTGCCCCTGCGGAATTATTAGCGTAAGTTAGTGCTTTTTCTCTAGTAATTCCTAAGTGCGCAGCGGTTGCAATAGCATCCTGATTTGCACCTAGAAATACAAATTGCCAGTTGTATTTCTCTTGTTGATGCGTAATTTTTTCGTTGATTTGTTGATGACTAAAGTTACTACTTGCATTTTCTTGTCCATCAGTGATGATGACGAAAACTACGCGACTTGGGCGATCACTTTCCTGCATACTGGCTAGACGCTCCCCTGTTAGATCTATGGTTGTGCCTAATGCATCGAGCAAAGCAGTTGTGCCGCGCGGCACAAACGTCTCATCGGTCAACTCAGGAACGTTCTTTAGCGGTATTGCGTGGTGAACGATTTCATATTCATTATCAAATTGCGCCAAGGTAAATGTTGTGTCTGTATCTAGCGATTTCTGCTCTGCGAGAAATCGATTGTATCCGCCCATCATATCCTTGTGTATAGTTTGCATTGAACCAGAACGATCCAAAACAACGGTAATGTCAGTGTAATTTTCTTTCATCGTCTACTCCTTTGCCAGTATTGCTAAGAATAAATTCGACTGGCTAGTTTCAGAATATGACAAATCATGTTTGTAATCAAGTGTGAATCACTTTTTTGATCTATATTTAGTATTTATGTGTTTTTATAAATATTAGTTTACATAAATAGATCGTTATTTAGGCTTTTTTAGTTGCTACAATATCTTACTCTCCATTCCCTATGTTGAACTTTAGGGTATTCAAGACCACTGCTGAGTAAATATCTTTTACGCTTCATAGACATGATTCGAAATCTATTTCTAACTTTTTTGTTGGCTTGCTTGCTCGTTGCTTGTCAATCACAACCAGATGCCTTAGTCGAAGTAACAGAGACTGCTGAAATGCAACCGACAGTAGAGGCTACATCTTATCTGCTGGATACCACTACTTGGCAGAAAATAGAGCCAAACGGTGAAGCCCGCTGTGCTCGCGACACGCCATATGCCTATTGGGTACGGCATGGCACTAGCAACCGCGCCTTGGTCTACTTCCAAGGCGGCGGCGGTTGTTACGATGCTACGACATGCGGTTCAGCAGGTGCCTATGACCAAACGGTAGAAGACCACGACAGTCCTGCCGTAAGCGGACGCGGCATTTTGGATTTTGAAAACTCAGATAATCCGTTCAAAGATGATCACATCTTGTTTATTCCGTACTGTACAGGCGATGTACACGCTGGAAATTTGACTGCTGACTATGCGCCGACCAATGGCGATCCGTTCCAAATTGAGCATCGGGGGCATGTCAACGCAAGCACGGCACTAGACTGGCTTTACACAACTATGCCTGACCCTGAAGCGGTTTTTGTGACCGGCTGCAGCGCTGGTGCAATTGGTTCCATTTTGCATACGCCGCACATTGCGGCGCAATATCCGGATGCGCGCATTGCACAATTGGGCGACTCAGGCGGGGGGCTTACGTCTTATATTCCTTGGGATGTCGCAAACGATTATGCTGCTGCGAACAATTTTCCTGACTGGATCCCGACGTTGCAGACTGAGGTATCGCAAGCGTTTACAGTGTCTGCGTACACCCGCGCGGTGGCGAATTACTATCCACAACATCAGTTTGCGCAATACAATTCACGCGCAGATAAAACGCAATCGCGTTACTTTTCAGCAGACGGTGGACGCCAGTCAGATTTTCCGGATGCATTGCAAGCATCGCTTGCTGAAGTTGCAAATGATGCGTCAAATTTTGCTAGTTTTACAGCAGAAGGCGATCGCCACTGTGTGCTGAAATTTCCTGCTTTTTACGATGAAGTGCAAAGTGATGTGAGTTTGCTGGCTTGGGTGAGTGATCTTGCAAATGGTAACGTAATTTCAACTGTTGCTATAGAAGAATAGAGGACTTAGATTTTGAATATTCGCGCTGCTACGTTAGAAGATTTGCCGCAATTGCTAGATAGCGAACAGCAAGTGTTAGCGTATGAACGCCCTTTTAACGCGGCACTTAAGACTGAAGACACTTGTTACTACGACTTGCCGCATCTCATTTCTGACAGTCAATCGCTATTGTTAGTTGCTGACGTAGATGGAGAAATTGTAGGGACGGGCTATGTGCAAATTCGGACTTCGAAACCGTCACGGAAACACCAAGCTCATGGGTATATGGGCTTTATGTATGTTTCACCTGCTTATCGTGGACAAGGAATTAATCAACAAATTATTACTACGCTGCTTAATTGGGGCCAAGCCCAGGGCGTCACCGATTTCTATTTAGATGTGTATACGAAAAACAAATCGGCAATTCGGGCCTATCAAAAAGTGGGCTTTGAATCAAATATGACGGAAATGAAGCTCAGTTTGGAATAACACAACTGGATACTGTTCAGACAAAAAAGGCTCAGAAGCAACTGCTTCTGAGCCTTTTTTGTTTACAGTCGCGCTG
>JAHDBS010000500.1 GCA_020630225.1 Anaerolineales bacterium
TTGAGGCAAGTCGGAACGGCACTATTGTGCTCAATTTTGGCGCGGCGCAAGATGACGTTGTGACTGCTTTGACAGCAAATAACATCAGCATTGACCAGCGAATTACCGGCATGCGCGTCTCGCCACATATTTATAACGATGGTGCAGACATCCAAAATTTTGTTGAAGTTGTGTCTGCCGTGTTGTGAACAGTCCTAATTTCTTAGCAATTGTGAAAACATTCTCAAAACTTCGATTATTTGACATGGACTAACCCGTTTCGTACAATCATTGCATTCATCAGGGAGAGCACTGTTTCTCAACAGTCACCGAAGGTGCAAACTGCTAAAAAAACGCAGTGAAACTCTCAGGTACCAGGACCTTATGAATGCAGACCTTCTCTGGAAAGTGCTTGTTTGAAAGCAAGCCACCCACGGTGCAAGTGGGAGTTAGTTTTTTAGTAAGTTAGCTTGCTTGTTTGTTAGGTTGTTCTTCAATGAATAACAACAACTAATGAACCAGCCAACTAGCTAACAAATCAACTACCCCATCAATCTCTCAGGTTTATGACAGAAAGGGGCGCTATGCAACTTAGTTTGCGGCGTCCCTTTTTTGCTTAAAATCTGAAGTTTCCTCACTTCGCAACAAAATAAAAGGACCTAATTTACATGTCTAATCCAGCTGATTTACGCTATACCGAAACTGATGAATGGTTGCGCCTCGAAGGCGATATTGTGACTATTGGGATCACAGACTACGCCCAAGACGCTTTGTCTGACATCGTTTATCTTGAATTGCCAAGCGTTGGTGACAGCTTTGAGGCTGACGAAGAATTTGGCACAGTGGAGTCTGTAAAAGCAGCCTCTGACTTACACTGCCCAGTTGCTGGTGAAGTTGTAGAAGTCAACTCAGGGTTGGAAGACACCCCAGAAGTTGTCAACGAAAGCCCATTCGGAGAAGGGTGGTTGGTTAAGATCAAGGTGAGTGACACTTCTGTGTTGGATAGTTTGATGGATGCTGAGGCTTACACCGCGTTTCGTGCTGAATAAATTAGGAGCGAAACTATAATATGCTTGCCTCAACAACCCAAATAGCCTCAAATACACAATTCCCTAAATTAGGTTTGCAAGACACCTTTGCCCGCCGTCACTTGGGCATTGGCTCTCCTGACTTGCACCGCATGTTGGAAGTTTTGGACGTAGAGTCGTTAGATCAACTCATTGCTGAAACTGTTCCAACTGAAATTTTGGGCAAAGGGATTAGTGAAGTCCCTGCCGCTTTGACCGAGTCTGAACTCTTAGCGGAACTCCAAGCGCTTGCAGATCAAAACGTTCAAAAACGCAGTTTCATTGGACAAGGGTATTACTCTTGTCTAACGCCGCCAGTCATTCAACGCAATATTTTGGAAAACCCAGGTTGGTACACGCAATATACGCCGTATCAGCCAGAAATTGCCCAAGGGCGCTTAGAAGCCTTGCTGAATTTCCAAACCATGGTGAGCGACCTCACTGGGATGGACATCGCCAATGCTTCACTTTTGGATGAAGCAACTGCAGCGGCTGAAGCCATGCTGCTGGCACATCGCTCCCGTAAGCGGAAATCAAAAGCGAATGCATTCTTAGTTGCTTCAGATGTTTTCCCGCAAACCATTGCCGTCATTCAAGGGCGTGCTGAGCCACTTGGCATTGAAGTCATTGTTGCAGATCACACTGCATTTGAAATTGACGCCAACGTCTTTGGCGCATTGGTGCAATATCCAGCTGCTAGTGGCACTATCAACAGCTATGATGCGCTTGCAGAAGAATTGCATGCGGTCAAAGGTCAACTTGTGGTTGCCGCAGATTTGCTGGCCCTCACAATGTTGCGCGAACCAGCTGCATTTGGCGCAGATGTTGTCGTTGGGAATACGCAACGCTTTGGGATGCCGCTTGGCTATGGTGGCCCGCATGCGGCTTACATTGCTGTTCGCGATAAGTTGAAGCGTGCCTTGCCTGGGCGCTTAGTAGGCGTCTCTCGTGATGTAGATGGCAAAGCTGCCTATCGTTTGGCATTGCAAGCGCGTGAACAACACATTCGACGTGAAAGCGCGACAAGTAACGTTTGTACTGCACAAGCATTGCCTGCCATCGTCTCTTCAATGTACGGGGTCTACCACGGGCCAGATGGCATTCGGGCAATTGCAGAGCGAGTTCACTTGCTCACACGCATGGCGCAAACGACGCTAACTAGCTTAGGCTACACCGTTTCAGACAATGTGTTTGACACCTTGCATGTCTCTGGTGGCCCAGTAGCCGTCCCTGATTTGCATAGCGACGCTGAAGATGCTGGTCTCAATCTCGCAAATATTTCTGCCGACACGGTTGGGGTGAGCTTTGATGAAGCCACAACTGTAGCTGATTTGGAAGCTTTGTTAGGTGTGTTTGCGCCAGATACATTGCGAATTGACATCAATGGATTGGCCGCAGATGTCAAAACGACGCTGCCTGCTGAGCATACACGCACAACTGACTTTATGACACATCCGGTGTTTAACAGTCATCATTCAGAAACTGAATTGTTGCGCTACATGCAAAAGTTGCAAAATCGCGATCTGTCATTGACGCATTCAATGATCCCGCTTGGCTCTTGCACGATGAAGTTAAATGCAACAGCTGAAATGATGCCAATTACATGGCCGGGCTTTGCAAATATCCATCCATTTGTGCCAACCGCGCAAACGCAAGGCTATGCTGAATTGTTTGAACGCTTAGAACGCTGGCTGTCTGACATTACTGGTTTTGCGGCAACGTCTCTACAACCAAATTCAGGGGCACAGGGTGAATATGCAGGGATGTTGGTCATTCGCGCATACCATCAGTCTCGTGGTGAAGGGCATCGCAGCGTTTGTCTCATTCCTAGCTCGGCCCATGGAACTAACCCTGCGAGCGCTGTCATGTCTGGTATGCAAGTTGTCATTGTCAATACAGATGATGAAGGCAACATTGATGTGGCTGACTTGCGCCGCTTGGCGGAAGAACATGCCGATAACTTAGCTGCTCTGATGGTGACATATCCATCAACGCATGGGGTGTTTGAGTCAACCATTCGTGAAGTCT
>JAHDBS010000501.1 GCA_020630225.1 Anaerolineales bacterium
ATTGGCTGGTGCAGTCTGGATATTAGCCGCGGATAAACGCGGAGGGACGCGGATTTTGAGATGAAAACCACAACGAATCTGAAACATCGCGCTGTTACTGACAAGATTTTGTTCGCTTTCTATAAGCAAGTGTTTCCAACACTCGGGTCAGGCTTTTTGGAGAAGGTTTATGAGAATGCGTTGGCTTATGAATTGCGTAAAGTTGGACTTCAAGTTGTTCAACAACCCAAAATTGCAGTCTATTATGACAATGTAATTGTTGGTGAGTATTTTCCAGACTTAGTGGTTGAAGACAAGGTGATTATCGAGTTGAAAGCTGTCGCTGAATTATCCCGAGTTCATGAAGCACAATTGCTAAATTATTTGAAAGCAACGCCTCATGAAGTTGGTTTGTTACTAAATTTTGGAGCAAAGCCGACACATAAACGCAGAGCCTATGATAATTCTCGAAAATATCCGCGCTTGTCCGCGTAAATCCGCGGCTAGCAACTTCTAAACCCGCAGTCGGGCAATGGTTACCCCGTCGCCGCCTTCGGCTTGTTTGCCAGCTTCATACGACGACACTAACCCACTGTGATGTAACACTTCGCGCACGGCTTGCCGCATGCGGCCAGTGCCTTTGCCATGCACAATGCGCACCCACTGTAGTTCTGCCATGACTGCTTGATCTAGGTAGCGCTCTAGCTCTTCTAAGCCTTCTTCAACCCGATGTCCTCGAATGTCTAGCTGTGGGCCGGGCGACGCGGATTTTCGATCCAAACGTTTGACTTGCTCGGCAATCTCAGCCTCGTTATCTTTTGGGCCTTTGATGCGTGTTAGCTCATTCAAATTCGCTTTCAGGCGCATCATGCCAACTTGAACTTCAGCTTGGGTGCGGGTCAGGGCGATGATGACACCTTCGGTTTTCAATGACCCAATTTGAACGCGATCGCCAAGTTTTAGCGGACGTTTTTCTTGCTGACTTGGTCGCGCTTCCAACGTTGGATCTGCTTCGACAGGTTGGACAATTTCCGCTTCCAATGCCTTTAACTCAGACTCAAGTTGCTTGACTTCTGTTTGGCGTTTCTTTGCATCTTGCGTTGGCAAAGACGGTGCCCGACTGCGAATTCGGCGAATGTCTGCCATCGCCTGATTTAGCTGAGCGTGTGCTTCTTGCTGCGCATCGGCCAAAATTGCTTTGCGTTCTTCAGCGATGTTATCGAGACGTTGTTGCAGTCGATGTTCCAAGGCCAGCGCATCATCGCGAATTGCTTCAGCAAGTTCGCGTTCTTTTCGCGCCTGATCACGCTGTTTGAGGATGTCTTCTAGCAGATCATCTGTCTTTTCTGCTTCAGTACCAATCAAAGATCGAGACTCGGCGATGATGGTGCTATCTAACCCCAAGCGTTCCGCAATCGCGATGGCGTTCGAACGCCCCGGCAACCCAATTAGCAAGCGATAGGTAGGGGCTAGGGTTTGCAGGTCAAATTCGACGCTGGCATTGATCACGCCTTCGGTGTTGTGAGCATAGGCCTTCAGCTCCGGGTAGTGCGTGGTGCTGAGCGTGGTGACACCTTTATCCAGCAGGTAATTCAGCAGTGCCCTGGCTAGCGCTGCGCCTTCACCGGGGTCGGTCCCGGCGCCAAGTTCATCCAGAATGACCAGTGAGCGGCGGTTGGCGCGCTTCAAAATCCGACTGATGTTGGTGATGTGTGATGAGAAGGTCGAAAGGCTTTGCTCAATCGATTGTTCATCGCCAATGTCTGCAAATACGTCTTTGAACAGGCTGATCTCAGAGCCGCGTTCCGCAAGAATGTGCATCCCCGCTTGCGCCATCAGAATAGCAAGCGCAGCGGTTTTCAGGCTGACGGTTTTCCCACCTGTGTTTGGGCCAGTAATGACCAACACATAGGTTTTGTCATCCAGCACCATATCAATGGGAACAACCGATTCAGGCTCTAGCAGCGGATGCCGCGCCTGATTGAGCTTGATGCTAGACCCAGGGTGTGACCGCGTTGTTTGTGCTTCGTCTTTTTCAAAGCCAGTGACTTTTGGGTGTGTCGCATTCGTGGCGTTGGCGTAACGCGCTTTGGCGAAGGCTAAATCGATTTCGGCAAGTCCGACCACAATGTAGTCAATATTGTCTGCCTCAACCGCGATGAGCTTCGTGATCTCTTTCAGGATGCGCTGAATTTCTTGCTGTTCGCGCAGCTGTTGTTCGCGCCAAGCATTGTTTAGCGGCACGACAGACAGCGGTTCAATGAACAGGGTAGCCCCAGAGGCAGACTGATCATGCACGACGCCTTTGATGCGACCCTTGAAATTTGCTCGTAGTGGAATCACAAAACGATCGGCGCGCTTGAGCACGAGCGTGTCTTGTAGCCACTCTGCATTATCTGGATTTTGAATAATGCCATTTAGGCGCGAGACCAAACGGTCATGCGCAACGCGCAGCTCAGCCCGAATGGAGGCTAGCTCAGGTGATGCGCTATCTAGTACTTCACCACGTTCATCAATGGTGCGATTGATTGTGCTAATAATGCCAGTTACTTCTGGCAAGTTCTCCGCTAGTAGACCCAAATTTGGATAGTGCTCTTCTAAGCGGGTAAGCGTCCGGCGCACTTCTCGGCTGGCAACGAGCGTATTCTTGACATCCAAAATTTCAGTTGGGGTCAAGATTGCGCCGCGTCGTGCAATTTTTAAGAGTTCGCGCACGTCACGGGCACCACCAATGGTGAGTTCAGGCGTGGCGTCTAGTAAACGCCGGGCTTCTTCGGTTTCTTGCAAGCGGCGGCGGACGTTATCCAAACCGCGCATGGGGTGCAAACTTAAAGCCAAAGCTTCACTCGCAGAAAAAGCAGTGTAGGCTGCCAGCTTCTGGAGCACCTTTGGGAATTCAAGAGTGTTGAGCGATTTAGAGTCCATTTTTTTGACTACCCACGAAGTTACACCAAGAGTCACGAAGTAATCTGTAGATACTCGGTAGTGCGCAAAAGTCTAGGATTTGAAGGTATCTAACTCTGAAGAAAATCTTGGTGTCTCTTCGTGATCCTTCGTGGGCGATAACGTTTATTTGCGTCTCACGATTTTACGC
>JAHDBS010000045.1 GCA_020630225.1 Anaerolineales bacterium
AAAGTACTTCGGGTCTACGAAATCATTTTTTAGATAGAAAATATCCACAGTAGAGAATCAAAAAGCTGCTTAGTTAGCAGCTTTTCTCTTTTTCGCAAACAAAAAGCACCGCCCTACTGAAGCGGTGCTTTGCAGCTAACTGCTATTTATTTTTGGTTGGCATTGTTTGTGCCGTTGGGTCGACTATGCTTGCTCGCGCTTTATCCAAATTGTCATCAGGTTCGCTGCCACCAGCAAGACCACGAAACCGTAGACAAAATTGACACGCGGATCAGCTTCAAACTCACCGGTCGTCGGAATACGGTTCGGAATAACCTGTACCGACGCTGCCTGTGACCGAATGCTTGCCGAGTTCACGTTAGTTGCAATCACATCCACAAAGTTATCAATGCGTGCCGGTGCAACGGCATTTGCATTTACTCTGGTCGTAATCGTAATCGTGACCGTTTGATTAGGTGCTAAGTTGCCCATTTCAACCCGTACAGTACGGTTCGACGCGCTATAAACTGCCGCCCCAGACGTGCTTTGTGAGCTAACGTAGTCCAAGCGCGCATCCAAGAAGTCAGTCGCAACTGCGTTTTCCATCACTTCACTGTTCGGATTTGTAATCCGGATGGTGTAGTTGACCAAGTCACCAACGGCAACAATGGAACGATCACCTGTCTTGCTCACAACTGGTACAGCTAAGCTAGCCGCCTTCGCCGGAATAGGCGTTGCGGTTGGCGCTGGGACGCTAGTTGGCACTGGCGTTGCCGTACTATTGACCGCAGTTGGCTGGGCTGTCGGTTGCGCGGTTGGTACAGCTGTTGGTGGCACAGGCGTTGGCGTTGGATTAGACTGAGATGCACGTGACGCGACTTCAGCTTCAATTGCAGACAATACCGAACCAGAGGCCATCCCAGCATCAATGGTTCCATTGAATTCACCAGCAACTAGGCTGACCAATCGGCTACGCCCAGTCGCACGGTCAGCATCACTATCAACGGCTGCGTCTAAGCCTTCTTCTTGCAGCGTGAACCCATGCCCCGCTGGCAAAATGAACTGCACAATGTAGTCCCCTGGCTTAAGACCTCGGAACTCGTAAAACCCAGTGCTGGTCGTTTGGGTCGTTCCTAACACCGCACCAGATTCATCTAGCAAATTGACAGTGACATTTTCAATACCCGGTTCATCTGAGTCTTGAATACCATCAGCGTCAGTATCAAACCAGACGTAGTCTCCTAGACCAGCTGGCTTATAGATCCCGAAGTCCCAGCTTAGATCGCTTTCGCCGCCATCTAATGTGGTGCGCACAGTCCGGCCAGTCGTCGCATCTGCATCGCTATCCACAGTGTCATCAGAACCGCTATCTTGCCCGGTTGGGCCATAGTCTGCTGGCAACGTGTCCAGATCAAATTCGACATAGTAAACGCCTGGCTGCAGATCTTCAAACAAGTACTTACCATTGACATCTGTTTGTGTCGTGCCAACAACAGCATCCGTATCATCATAGAGCCGGACCGTTACACCCTGCACTCCACCTTCACCGGCAGTTTGCAGGCCGTCAGCATTGTTGTCATACCAAACGGTGTCGCCAATTTCAGCTAGTTCTGTGATGGCAATGGTGGCTGGATCGTGATCATCTTCATCACCACCGTCTTTGCCGTCTTCATCAACAGCATCATCTGTTAGATTTTCATCTTCGCCATCAGTGTTCTGATTGTCACTATCTGGCGTGCTGTCAATGTCAGTCGGCGGTGTGTCATCTGGATTTTCATCATCATCGGCAGCACTAATTTCAGCGTAGTTTGTCAGTGACCCACTCGCATCTGACGCTAGCGTCATGGTGACTTCTACTGTGACTTCATCATCAGCATTCAAGCGATCAATTGTGAATGCCCCGTTGCTGTCGTCAGTGATGACCACTGCATTTGCATCATCGGTTGTCGTGACGCTACTGGCATTGATACTCTTGAAGGTCATCCCAGTTGGCGGGTATTCCGCAACTGCAATGCGGTAAGCATCGGCTTGTCCTTGATTGATAACCGTAATTTCAAAGACAACATCACCACCCGGCAAGATTGTCTGATTTTCTTTCACACCCTTGGTCAGCGCCAAGTCAAAGACTGGCCGTGTAACCGTCAGTTCTTCTGGATCATGATCGTCTTCATCGCCGCCGTTCTTTCCATCCTGATTGGTCGCATCGTCAACATAGGTGTCATCTTGCTCCCCATCAGTGTTTTGGTTGTCAGTATCTGGCGTGCTGTCAACGTCTGTTGGCGCGTCATTCGTCGTGTCAGTATCATCATCTGCGCTGCTAATTTCAGCCCAGTTCGTAATGGTCGTGCCATCAAATTCTGGGTCAACTTGGAAGGTGATTTCAATTGCGACACTGTCGTTCTTCTCAAGCGTGTTGAGGATCAACAACAAGTTGCCGTTACTATCTAAGCCGCCATCAGTAATGCTGATAGCTGTGCTCCCCACTGTTGTGGTAACGCTGCTTGCGTTACTGCTGAGATAAACCAAACCGTCTGGCACATAATCCAACACATTGATGTTGAATGCGTCTAGCGAGCCTTGGTTTTCAACAGTCAAGCTAAAGGTGACCGATTCACCCGGAAGCACGTCGCCCGTTGTGACTGTTTCTTTCTTTAGCGCAAGGTCAAAGACTTGCCCAACCGTTAGCAATGCTGGGTCATGATCGTCTTCGTCCCCGCCATTCTTGCCATCTTCATCGATTGCATCATCAACGTAGTTGCCGTCTTGTTCACCATCGGTATTTTGGTTGTCATTATCTGGTGTGCTGTCAACATCAACTGGTGGCGGATTGCTACTGTCATTGTCATTGTCTGCAGCACTAATTTCTGCCCAGTTCATAATGCTGGTGCCTTGGAAGTCAGGGTCGATAGTGAATGACAATTCATAAGCCTTGGCCTCACCAGCTAACAATTCATCAATTGTCGCGATACCTGATGTGAGATCAACACTGACATCAGTGTGAGTGCTACCAAACGCTGTGAGCGTCAATTCCGCAGGCACATAGTCCGTAACTTCAATGTCGAAAGCATCCGCTGACCCTTGGTTCGTCACCGTAATAGTGAACGTTACGGTATCCCCAGGTGCGACTGGCAAATCAGCAGTCATCACCTTAGCCAAGGCTAAGTCAAAGTTGTAATAGAACCCAAAGTCAACGGTTAGGTTTTCTTGAGCGTCTGGCGTAGTGGTGTCATTGTCTGGATCTTCAGACGTTGGCTCACCATCACCAAGCGTAACCGTACCGGACAAGACATCGCCACCAGCCGTTGCTGGATCAATCCCGTTGTCGTTATTGTCAGTGTCCGTTTGATTAGCCCCAGTAGATGAGACATAGCCCACTAAGGTACCTGTTGCCGCAGCCCACTCATCGCTTGGAATACTGACAAGGTAATTGCCCGCAGCCAAGCCATCAAACAGGTAGAACCCATTTGCGTCTGTCGTGTCTGAATTGAGAACATCAGCAACATCCACCGTGCCATCTGTATTCACGTCATCAGGCTGTCCATCACTGTTAGCGTCTTGCCACAAGTAAACTGACACATCCTGAATTGGTGTTTCCCCAGAGTCAATCACACCATTGTTGTTGGAGTCTTCCCAAACTTGGTTCCCCAAGCTGTACAACGGTGTCGGCGTTGGCGTATTTGTTGGCGTTGCCGTTGCGACTGGCGTCTCAGTAGGAGTCGCTGTTGGGGTTGCTGGCGTGTTCGTTGGCGGCGGCACTGGCGTATTCGTCGGCGTTTCGGTTGGAGTCACCGTTGGAGTCGCAGGCGTATTTGTCGCTGGTGGCACCGGTGTATTCGTTGGCGTTTCAGTTGGCGGCACGGGCGTATTGGTCGGTGTCTCAGTTGGAGGTACCGGCGTATTTGTCGGTGTTTCCGTTGGCGCAACTGGTGTATTGGTTGGTGTAGCCGTCGGTTGCGTAATTGTTACCGCAGCTGGGTCATGATCGTCTTCATCACCACCGTTCTTTCCATCTTCAAGAATGACATTGTCATCTGTCAGATCATTGGTTTCACCTGGTTGATTGAAATTCGTATTGTCTGGCGTACTGTCAACATCCGTCGGCGGTGTATTACCCGCGTTACCGTCGTCATCAGCAGCGCTAATTTCAGCCCAGTTGATAATTTCTGAGCCACCAAAACCGCCTGCTACCGTTGTAGTTACTTCCCAACTCACGCTGTCACCAGCTGCTAGCGTATCAATAGTAAAGACACCGGCTGCATCCCCAATGGAGACTGCATTCGTACCAGTAGTTGTTGTCACTGTAGCCGCATTGCTGCTGGTATAAGGCAAATTGCTGTCGTAGTAGTCTGTGACAACAATTGTGTCAGCGTCAAACGAGCCTTGGTTTAAGACCTCAATTTGGAAGACTGCATCTTGACCGGGCAATATCGTGCCTGCTGTCACGAGCGTCTTGCGAAGCGCCAAGTCAAACACTGGGGTGACAAACCCAAAGTCGGCAGTAAAGTTGACGTTTGCATCTGGCAGCACGCCAGTGTAATTGGTTTGATCTTCACCCGTCTGTTCAGCACCAACGCTCAGTATGTATGTTTGGCTCGAAATACCGTTTGTCGCAGGATCAGCATTATCAATCCCGTTTTCATCTACGGTTTGGTCAGACGATTCATCACTGCCTGCGCCACTGCTAGACAAATAATTTTCTAGCGGCTGGCCAGCACCAAAGTTAGCTGCCGGAATATGCACAAAGTAATCTGCGGCTGGTAAGCGGTCAAACATGTAATACCCGCCACCACTCGTCAGAACGGTTGCCACAGGAGCATCAACGCCAGCAGTATCACCTGCGGCATAGAGTTCGACGGTGACCCCATCAACCCCAGCTTCTGTCCCGTTCAAGATGCCGTCATCTGACGTGCCACCACCGGCACCATCATCGATCCAGACCACGTTCCCAATCGCAACAAGATTTGCAATCAAGCCCGCATCCCAACGGTTGTCGGCAGTTGCTGTCAGATTGACAACCCCATTAACATCCGTCGTGCCACCGTCATCGGCTGGTGCTAAGACAAATTGGCCTGTGCTACCAGTTGTGGTGTCCGCGTCTGAGTCGTTTGTTTCGTCGCTCCCCACTGTTGGGGTCGCATCATTTTGTTCTGTTAGCGTAAACCCAGTTGGTGGTGTGAAGACCAGCTCATAAGTGTTACCGCTAGTGAGGTTGTCAAAGTTATAGTAACCATTGCCGTCCGTAAACGTCACAGACAGTGGCAAGCCGCCATCGTCTAATAAAGTGACTTGTACACCGGGCACGCCTGGTTCACCAGCGTCTTGGACGCCATCTTCATTCCAGTCCGACCAGACGTAATTCCCAACTGAGACAGGTGCCGGTGGTGCTGGCTGCAAGCCAAAGTCCCACGTGCGGTCATGTTCACCCATATCGAGAGTGGTGATGACGGTACGGCCCAAGCTATCAGGGTCACTATCATTAGTATCATCGCCAGTCACGTTAGACGATGTTGCAACCCAGTCGGCTGGGTCTGCAGCGCCACCTAGGCCGTCTGTGCCAGTTAAGGTGGAGTAATCAAATTCAAGGTAGTAATCACCAGCTGGCAATTGGTCAAATAGATAGTATCCATCTGCGTCTGTGGTGTCTGTAGCAATTTGGGTATCATCCCCTGTGCCCACAACACCGTCCGCGCCAGGATCCATCAAGTTGACGGTGACGCCTTCTGCCCCAGGTTCACCAGTGCTATTTTGATCACCAAAGCCATCCATGTCGTACCAAACGTAGTTCCCAATGGAGGCTGGTTGCCAGAACCCAAAGTCATAGGTTGGATATTCTGAAGGATCCGTTGGCGAGTCAACGCCTGTGACTGCTCCAGTGGCAGCAGTAATCTCAGGATTACCGTCACCGTTATAAGCCGCATCACTATCATTGGCATCATCACTGCCAAGGGCGACAGAGCCGTCATTGACATTGGTCTGAGTGAGGCTGTACCCAAATAATGGACCTGTTGATGTAAAGTCAGCAGCGTTGTCTAAGCGCACTAAATACGTTTCATTTGGATCCAAACCATCAAAGCGATAGAACCCGTTGCTGTCCGTAAGCGTTTGTTGCAGTTGCGTGTCTCCAGCAGCGTTATACAAACGCACTGTTACGCCTTCAAACGGTGTTTCAACTGCATCTTGCAAGCCGTTGCCATTTGAATCAAACCAAACATAATTCCCTAAACTTGTATAGTTTGCAGTGTCCATCATCCGCAACCCTACTTTGATTGGTTCGGTGTCAAGTAGGTTTTGGGTGCCGCCATCTAAGTACGTCCCGCCAAAAGCAAAAGAGTTCCAAGCAATGGCTGCATTGTTGATGGTTTCAGCGCCGCCATTACAGGTTGGGTCAGTACAGCCTGGAGGGTTACCATTCAGTTCAACTGGCACAGTAATGCGCAGCATTTCGCCAGCGCCAAAGTTAGTGGTTGGAACAAAGCGGAACCCAAATGAGGTTGCACCATCGGCAGTCGTTGCTGCGTCTAATGAAGTACAGGTGGCTGGTCCGTCTCCAGTGACAGACAACTGCTCCCCTGCTGGAGCACCTGTATCAAAGCGACAAGGGTTGCTTGAGTTAGCGTACATTGCACCGGCTGTATTCAAATCTGAATCTGGCACGGTAGCCCAGGTATTACCGCCATCGCTAGAGCGTTCTACGGTAATTTCACCGCTAAGCTCCATAGCCCAAGCCGAGTCGCGCGCGCCAATAGCGCCAAGCGTGTCAGTGTCACCAACGTGCGGTAAGAAGTCAATTACATCAAACTGAGTGACCTCAACGTTCCCCGTGTTTTCAATAAACATTTCATAGGTACCAGCACCGGTCGTGTCGGTATCCCCAAAGAATGGATAGCGTGAAAAGTCCGTATCTAACGCACCTTGCACCCATTTTGAAGACTGCATGTCAGCAATCGCTGGGACGGTATATGGGGCAGCCCCACCGTTACAGTGGTCTTCTGTAGTGTTGCCGTCACCATCTAAATCCCAATCATCAATGGTGTCACCATCATAGTGATTGAAGTGCCAGCCATTACAACTGCGTAGCCCAAACGGATTTGGGCCACCCGCATTGGCAACATTTTCAATGTTGGTGCCAGCTGGTGTACCTGCTTTGATGCGCGCACTGAAGTAGAAATAAATGGCTGAATTCCCCAACGATTGCGGAATAGTACAGTCAGGTAACGACCAGCGCAGCAACGTACGACCTGTGCTGGCATAGTCTTCGATTGCTTCAAAAATGACATCTGACTGTTCACAGCCATCAGCTGGATCTGGGTCCCAATTGTCATGATTCCCAAGTATCCAGAAATTTGTCCCACCTTCTGAAGGAGGTACGAATTCTAAATTTGCATCGAGTAAGTCAGATAAGACTGGATGTTCAACTTCCAACCCTTGGCGACTGACATCGTAAGCAATGCTATACACCACATCTGCGGGTCCTTGTTGAATTGGAGGAACAGCATCCAAGTCTTCATTAAGATCACCCCACCAACTATTACCCTGATTGCTCATTGGCAATTCTGGGCTACCTGCAATGCTTTTATAGGTCGTAGGGTGCGGCACAGGATCAGTAACATTGATGATAGTACAGTCAGCCGTGAGACTAACATCACCTGCAGTTGGCGTAATACAGTTTTCCAGAGAGGTGCCCGGTGTCACGCTTGGGTCAATATAAGCTGTGATGCCTGCTGTTGTGCCTGCAAACCCCGGATTCGCAATCCAGTGAATTTCGGTGATATTGAAATTGTAGACAGGTGCACTATCACTATTGGTTGAGTCAAATTGAGGAAGCAGTGGCGCAGAACAAGCGCTAAATGCAGCCTCAGTCACCAATTCGTCAATCAAGAAATTTTCAAGATCAGAACTACGCGGCACGGTTACTGCTGACGCCATGCCATCACAGCGAATTTGCCAAGAGTCAGCCCCACTACGATAGGCTTGCACTGGAGTCATTCCCGTTGGAAAAACTTCAGTGGCAGTATAACCAGCGGTAGATGCTGGGAAGTCAAAGTCAAAATACTCTAGCCCCCCTGGAGAAACTTCATCAATATCATCAAAACGATCTGATGCCTTTTCAAGATCAGTCGCAGGCGGTGCTGGGGGCGGCGTAGCACACACAGGCACATCGCTTGCCAACGTAACGTCCACACTTGCATTTGTGCTGCCACTGTTTTCAGCAAAGGTTGCGGTATTTGTGACCGTTCCAGCGGAAATAACCGCTGAGCTACATGCCGGAAAACGTGCTGTTACTTTGAGTAAGCCTGTTGAGCCAGCATCAAGCTGCCCTGCTGGGCTGCCCGGGCTTTGCAAGTCCCAAGTAATGGTGTTGCCGGCTACATTGACATCATCAATTAGCCCACCAGAAAAACTGTAGCTAACAATTTCCATATCGGACGGAATTGGATCTGTCACAGTGGCATTTGTACAATGCTCTGTAAGCGATGCACACCGATAACGCATTGTGAATGTCACAAGGTCACCAGGCGCAGGATTTGTATTGCTGGCAGACTTAGTTAGCAACAAACTAGGCGCAGCAAATACCAAGCCAACAGTGCCCAGCGTGAGCAGGACAGCAGCTAAGGCAATTGAATAAATGGGTTTCGAAAAAATAGGCTTCATAAGTAACTAGGATAAGGATAGATTTATTCCTAGTTTCAGTGTATGTAAAGATAAAGTCCTTCCCCTTGAGACTTGGTTGAGAGAGTCTTTAGACGGCTGTATAAAATATAGAAAGTTAGTTAACAGTAGAGATTAGTTAGATTAATCAACCAGTTTTATGACAGCTAGCAAGCATTTTGCGCTCAGGCAATGCAGCTAAGAACCCTGAATTATTAAATGAAAAGCGCCTTCACAATGTGAAGGCGCAAGCAAGTCAACTTAGAGCTAAAAAGCAGCGTTATGGCGCATCAACAGTGACGCGGCACAGCAAGGTGTTATTAGTTTCTAGATCTGGCCCCCAAATTAATGCGGCCTCTGAATTCCAAGTAATGTCGTCGTACCCCAACTTAGGATCAACATCTGCCGCTGCATGCACGGTTGTTGCCGTCCAATTACTGTCATCAAAATCTACAGCTTTCCAACCATCTGGCTCGGGTAAGTCTTCAAAAGCACAAGCGCCTTCTCCTGCAACTGGATCAGATTCGCTCTCACAGCTTTTGTCCAGCGGCGCGTTATGCAAAACAGTGCAAGCGAAGTCACCGTTCGATACCGCGACCACTTCATTAGAAGCCGTATCGGTAATTTGCATAATAAAACCACCGTCGCCCATTTGCTGATTATTAGCCCCAATATATTCCAAGCCTGAGTCATTTTCTTTATAGTCTTTCAAAATGAAATTCAAGTGCATGGGATAATCTGCTGAGAATGTCACGCGTTCAGAATTGAAGGAGCGCTCAGTCGTAATGGACACACTGTCTTCTACAATCAACTCTTCACCCAAATAAGCGGCAAACCAATTGTCAGCCCAAGCTTCCATTACAAACTCATTGCCACCGCTTGTGCTTGCTGTCGTTTCATTGACATCCGCACCTGTGCCGCCGCCGCTGCTACAGGCTGTCGCAACAACTGCAATCAACATCATAAACATCAGTGTTTTTTTCATAGTGTTCTCCTAAATAGCTAGATTTGGTGACAGTCCACCAAGTCAAAAATTACAAGCTAAACCAGCGGAAACTGGATCGTAAAAACAGCGCCTTGATTACGCCCTTTGGACGCAGCCAAAATTTTGCCGCCCATCGATTCAACAAGTCCTTTCGCAATTGAAAGCCCAAGACCCATTTTGCCGTTCTGGCTTCGCGACTTATCCACCTGATAGAACCGATTAAAAATAAAAGGCAGATCTTCAGGCGCAATTCCAACGCCTGTGTCAGCAACATAAATCTCTAAACAAGCGTTAGATTGTTTTGTTCCAACCAAAATCTCACCATCAGCAGGGGTATATCGCACAGCATTTGCGATTAAGTTCCGCAACACTTGCGTCAACCGATCACGATCAACCTCAATCTGCTGTATCTCTGGGGGTGCAGTGTCATACCGCAGCGCAACGCCTTCAGGTAAGGCCAATGCCTGAAATGTGGACACCACCTGAGGCAAATAATGGGCCAACGTCACTGGCTCCAAATTAAGCGACAATTGATTAGTGTCAGTTAGCGCCAAGGTGTCGAGGTCTTCAACCAAACGCTGTAGCTGCGTTAGCTCTGACGCCATAATGCTGAGCGTTTCGGGTGTTGCCGAGGCTGCATTGTCTTGAATGATTTCGGTGTACCCTGCCACAATATGTAGCGGCGTGCTGAAGTCATGCGCAATTGCCGCAGTGAGGTCTCGGCGTCGCTGGTCAGCGAGTGCAATTTGGCGGCTCATCGCATTAAAACGCGTTGCTAAGACCCCGAGTTCATCGTGCCGCATGACGGGCACTGCTTGCGCAAGCGCCCCACTTTCCATAGCCGCTGATGCCTGCGTAAGTGCCGTAATTGGCTGCAGAATGCGTCTTGAAAATAAAAAGCCAACTAGCATCGCAATCAAAACGGCGGCCACGCTTGCCCATCCCAGCACAAAGTTCGTATTCCCAACATAGATGGTCTGACGAACTTCATAATTCCCCAGAGCCACTTCATCAGGCACCACCCAAGCAATGGTCTCGCCCGCCATAGTCACTGGCATTGCGCGCGCTAAAAGAGCGTCTGGCAGCACATCACCAATTGCATATTGCTGATATGGCACCAGCGCCTGGCGCTTATGATCCACAACTCCATGTTGTAATGTTCCAACCCGCTGCTGCGTTCGATTGCCACGGATAAATTCAGCGCCATCTTCGGGATGCAATGACAAATAGTATGTTTCAAAGCCGTCCCAATGTTGCTCAGTTTCGTACCATAGCAGGACTTCGTCATGAATTTCCTGCAAGTCATTTGCAACCAATTCGCGCGCCAAGCCACGCGGCACTGAGTAACGGGTAATCGCAAAAATCAAGGCGGCTGTGATGACAGCAATGCCCAGATAAGACAAGATCAAAGTGGCGCGCAACGATCTATTCATGAGTGCGTAGGCGGTATCCGACGCCATAAATAGTTTCAATAAATTGAGACTGTACTGGATCTGGCTCAACTTTCTGGCGCAAATTCCGAATGTGCGTTTTCAACGTCATTTCTGAACCCGAATAATGATGTTGACTCAGTTGCGTGCACAATGTCGCGCGGCTGACCGGCACATCGGCTGAGTTGAACAGTTGCTCGAAGACAATAAATTCAGCATGCGTAAGGTCGGCCCGATGGTCACCAATGACTACAGACTGGTGCTTACTATTAATCGTGATTTTGCCGGTTGTCTGCGACTCATCCGTTGCCGTAGTCGCAGGGGGAGCACTGCGACGTAACACTGCCCTAATCCGCATTAAAAGTTCGCGCATGCGGAATGGCTTTGTAATGTAATCATCTGCGCCGAGTTCAAACCCCTGCACAATATTGTGTTCTTGCCGTTTCGCTGTCAGCATAATGACCGGCACTGTCATTTGGCGCCGCACTTTTCGGATGAACGCATATCCATCCATTCGCGGCATCATGATGTCAAGCAAAATCAAGTGCGGCAGCTGCTGTTCTAATAGCGCAAGTGCATCGACGCCATTGTCCGCTACCAAGACATCAAAGCCTTGGTCAACTAAGTAATTGCGCACAAGGGTTTGTGCATTTGTATTGTCTTCAACAATTAGAATAGTTTGCTTCATCGCGACCTGTATTACCGAATACTCAAGCCCAACATTAGTGATCCATATGCCCATGTAACATTGGATCAAGGTCAAGCATGTAGCCATCTGACCCTGCATATTCTGAGGATGGCGCTACAACCGTGAACTGTCCCATCATGCCGTTGTCTTCATGCTCCATGATGTGACAGTGAAACATATAAGGCACGGTCTCACTAGCAAAGTCTGTAAACTGCGCAATAATGCGCACTGTTTCCCCAGCATTGACTAGGGTTGTGTCCTTCCAGCCTCGCTCGTTGGGGGGCGGTGCAACACCGTCCCGATCTAGCACTAAGAATTGCACGTCATGCACATGAAACGGATGGGGTATGCCCCCTGCATTCGTCACTTCCCAAATTTCAATATCGCCTAGCGTAATTACTTCATCAACGCGTGCCATATCCATCAGATTGCCGTTGATCGGAATTTGGCGACCGCTGCCTGTATTGCGCGCCACAACCTCACCCGTCTCAGCATCAACTTGCGTAATTGGCCCCGCTAGCTGTAATGGCCGCACCCGATCCACCTCAGCTTCAGACCAGCGCTCAATGACATTCAGCACAGTAGGTAAAGGCGGCGACACGCTGTCAGTCGGCGCAACTTCAATCTTGAGGATTTCAAAGCGACCACTGCCGCCTTCAAAGGCGTTTTCTACCATTGCAAGCAAATTAGGATCGGGATACGACATAAGCATGACAGTCTGGTTGTCAGAAAAATCGACCACAATTTCTGCCCGTTCACCGGGCGACAACTTGACTTGGTCTAAAGCAACCGGTGCTTCTAGCAATCCACCATCCGTTGCAATTTGATGAAACGTACGCCCATCGCTAAACCCAAAGCGATAGATGCGCGAGTTTGAGCCATTGAGAATTCGGAACCGCACCAGCTTGCCATCCACAGTCACAGAAGGGTTATACGTTCCGTTGACCAAAATAGAATCGCCTAGAAACGCGCCCCCGTTACCGGGATAGAACAAGGTGCCCGCATCAGTAAAAATGCGATCTTGAACCACCAATGGAATGTCATCTTCGCCATAGGTTTGCGGGATGTCTAAACTTTTCGAATTGTCATCCTCAATGATGAAAAACGCCGCTAGCCCAAAGTAAGACTGGTGCGCAGTGCGTCCATGCGTGTGCGGGTGATACCACATAGTAGAGGCTTCATTTTTGATCTCATAGTGCGGTTGCCACATGCCACCCACTGCAATGGGTTGATGCGGCGTACCATCCATTTCCGGCGGCACGTGCATCCCATGCCAATGTACGGTAGACACTTCATCGAGTTCATTGATGATGTTGAAGCGCACATTGTCACCAGTACTAACTTTGATGGTTGGCCCCAAATAATTACCGTTGAAGCCCAACGTATTTGTTTTCACACCGTCAATAAACGCCTGCTGTCCCTTTTGCAGGGCAAGCGTATACACCTTTTCACCATTCTGTAGTTCGGGCTCAATGAGGGGTGGAATATGCAACGTATTGGTAAAGTCCAATCCGCTATTTACGGTTCGGAAATACCCAAAGTAGGCCACAATTGCCATAAAAATAAGTGTTGCAGCGATTAAGCCAATCGAAAAACGTCGGAGTAAGATTGAGGTTTGCATTGTTGTTCGAAACTAAATCAATATCTGCGTTTGTGAAAGTAAGTCGCAGCTTATTAGTCAACAACCTAAGGATAAAAGAAAGCACTCCTGAAAGGTTTAGACATTGTAAAGATTATGCAAACGCTGACTGCGCATTAAGCACAAAACCCTGCTCAATTGAACAGGGTCATTGTTACGTAACAAGATGAATAGAACGAACTATTGTGAAATTTCGCCCGTCAGGCAGTTCAATACAGCATTGTCTTGCGCGCTGTTAGCGTGATAATGATAGCCAAGCGCTTCGGTATAGTGACCATTACAAGCATCTAATTCAGCGTGATCTTCCGCATGATGATCTAGCGGACTATGAATAGCATATCCATCGAGCGCGTAGCCGAAAATCGGCGTTTCTCCATGGTCTGCCTCGCCCACTTCAGAACAACCGCGTGCGCCATGTAAGTGATAGCCATCATTGGGATTGTAGTGCCCACCGCAGTCATCAAACGCGGCAATGGTATACGCACTTAAGATCGCATCGACAGGTGCTGGCGCAGCAATAACAACCCCATTGAGCGTCAGCCCAACGTTAATGCGACTGATGGCGGTTCCTTCTTCAGCCGGAACTGGCGTGGTTGGAATAAGTAGTGTCGTTGTAATTGGCTCACCGTTTGGCAACCATTCCAAACGCCCTTCCACACAATGATTTTGATATTGCTCTTCAACATTAGGCCGCGCTGCGCCGTCAAAGGCCTCTTCAGTATCCGTCACGCGGATTGAGCCATCATCGTTGTAGAGCTTCCAGTTTTCATCAGCGTAAAACTCAGCCAACTCAGCAATAAAACTGCCGTCCAGGTCATAGACACCATTGCCATCAAACCAAATGCCCCCTTCCTCCGCGCTGTCTGTCAAATTACGCGGACAAAACGGTCCAGTCTCATGGTTAGCAGGATAACCAGCCAAGGTGATGCGGTAACACGTTGTTTCTGTACCACCAGACAAGGTGCAGTCTTCTGTTGTGACATCTTCGGCAAGCGCCCCATCCATAAATAGCGAAATATCTAGACCAGCCGTCGTACGAATGGCTGCTAGCTCATCAGCCGAGCGGGCTGACAAATCGATAGATACACCACCCCGCGGTGGACCACCTCCGGGCGGGCCGCCGCAAGCGGCCACAAAAATACTAGTCAGTAAAAGTAAAGAAAACAACGCGGTTTTCAATAAGCGCGAGTTAGAAAATTGGATCGTCATACCCAGACTATAAAGTGTAGTGACCCAGAAGTTGTATAGAAAAAGTTAGTCTTTTGCAGACTTCAGCGCTCTTTTGTGCTTCGCGGTTTGCAACGCTAACATTTGTTTCGAACAGCGTGTACACAGCTGACACCTTTGTAACTGACCCTTCGGGCGCAGCGGTTTATCTAATTTTGGTGTTGGGATTGGCTTAGTCTGCATGCAGTTGCTCCTGTTGGTACTCAATATCAATATCTTCAGCATAGCCAACTGAAATTGTCTAAGCTGGATGCAACAGGGGCGGAAAAAGGGCTAAATGGGGGCGCAATCTAAGGTCTCTCGGTAAAATATCGCTATGTCACATTTGTTTTCCCCACTCAAAGTTAAGGACGTTACGTTCAAAAACCGCATTGGCGTTGCGCCAATGTGCCAATACAGTTCTGAAGATGGTGTCGCTACCGATTGGCACATGGTGCATCTTGGATCACGCGCCGTTGGCGGTGCAGGTCTCATCATTGCTGAAGCCACCGCTGTGAGCCCAGAAGGCCGCATCACCCCAGGCTGTGCCGGCATTTGGAATGATGTCCAAGTCGAAGCGCTGCAACCCATCAATCGCTTTATGGAAACGCATGGCGCTGTTCCCGGCATTCAAATTGCGCACGCAGGCCGCAAAGGTAGCTGCGCCCGCCCTTGGGACGGCGGCACCCACCTCAAAAATGAAGATGGTGGCTACGATATTATTGGCCCTGGCGATGAACCTTTCGATAGCGACGGCGTTCGCTTATGGAAAGTGCCACGCATGATGGATCAGGCCGATATTGACCGAATTCAAACCGCTTTTGTAGACGCAGCCAAACGTTCGTTGGATGCAGGCTATAAATTTCTAGAGATTCATGGCGCGCATGGGTACTTGTTACACAGTTGGTTCAGCCCACTGGTCAACAAACGTAATGATCAATATGGCGGCAGCCTTGAAAATCGCGCCCGCATGATGCTGGAAACCGTTGACAAGGTACGCGACGTTTGGCCAGAAAATTTACCGTTGGCAGTGCGCCTTTCAACCAGCGACTGGGATGAAAACGGACTAACAGTGGAAGACAATATTCAGATGGCAATCTGGCTCAAAGAACGCGGCGTTGACTTCATTGACTGTAGCTCTGGCGGTGCCAGCCCTACGTCACGTAGCTCAATTGGTAACAAAATTGGGGAGCAAATCGGCATCGCAGGTCGCATTCGGGACGCTGCCGATGTGATGACCATGGCCGTGGGCACCATTACTGAAGCTCAACAAGCGGAACAGATTATTGCCTCAGGCCAAGCGGACTTCGCCCTGCTCGCCCGCCAAATGCTACGTGATCCTTACTGGGCCTTCCACGCCGCTCAAGAGTTGGGGATCGATTCAAAACAGGTCATTCCAGCACAAAACGCACACTTTGTGGGCTAACGCTACAACGCACTAACTTAGAAAAACAAAAAAAGGCACCGCTATGCATTTAGCGGTGCCTTTTTTATCAGCACAAATATTTTTCAGCGTGCGTGTTTACCCAGCTATTGGTGCTTTCACCGAAACGACATTGCAGTCTTCTTCAAACAAGATTTCAATTGAATGCGCGTCTTCTAAGTCTGCCAATGAAGCGTAAACATCATCCAATGTTGCTAACAGTTCAGCTTCAAAAGCAGCCATTGCGTTACGCAATGCGCGGCCTTCCAATGCGTCTGCATCGTCACGATGTACAGCGCAGAGTTCACCGTTGTTGTAAGCATCTAAGCGTTCAAACGTATCTTCAATAGCCTTCCATTCTTCAGATGAAGCATGGATCTTATTGCCAATGCCATGTTCTGTAAGCCATTCGTCAGCAGCAATAATGTCGTCAATAATACAAGCGCTATTTGCGCCCATGCGCACATTGAGTTTTGCACCTGCCAACTGGGCGTACAAGTCAATAGCTTTGTCACGCCGTCCGTCTTGCTTCATGATCTTGATTGCATCAGCTTTGTCATACGCTTCGCCTCCCATTTCAATGACAGCAACTGGCCAAGCCTTGGCATGGTTTTTCCAGTAGCCAATGGTGCCCGTTCCAATGAGGCTGTCCTCTTGTACAAGGTCACAATTTGCAATCGCTGAATCTGACAAGCTGCCAGCATCTTGGGCAAAGGCAGACGTTGCCGGCGCCAGCGCAGCAAAAGCAAATGTAGCGGCCATGCCGAAGCGAATAACATTAGAGCGAAGTGTTGTAAGAATGTTCATTTCAAAATACCTTTACGAATAAAAAGCAGAATATGTAATCAGTTGTTACTAAGTTACTAATACTGTAAGTCAGACAGAACATATTCCCAATAAAAATACAGCTTACATTTAGTATGTTTTCAGTTTGTAAAACTGTTTGAGAAAAATCCCATATTCAGCCCGAGATAAGAGATCAAAACGTCATCAATACGACGAGAATCGAAAAAACGCGCGATTTAACGACGCCCGCCAACTAACCCAAAATCAGTCTTGTATTTCATAAAACAAACAATATGATGCGAATCAAAAAGTGGTTGACCTCTTTTGGAAGTCAACCACTTTTACTAAAGACTAGTTTTTGTTAGCGGCAGTTATGCTTGAGCAAACAGCTTGCGGTAAGCAAGACCAACGCCTAGCATGGCAATTAGCATACCGAATGTCATCCATTGCCCCAACACAGTTGGATCTGCTCTTAATTCACCAGTTGTTGGAATTTGATCTGGGATCAACTGCGTTGAGACCAAGTTCGAATTCACGCTTGGGACATTGTCACCCAAGGTTTGGGCCGTATTGTCGATGCGATCCGGCGCAACTGCGTTGTTGTTGATCTTAGCTGTAATGGTCAGCACAACTGTCTCATTACTGCCCATTTGACCAACATCAACTTTTACAGTGCGTGTCGTCCCGTCATAGCCAACGCTACCCTTTGTGCTACTCGCCGTCACGTAGTCTAACTTTGAGCTAAGCACATCTAGGATCATCACGTTATCAATCGGCTGATTGTTTGGATTAGTGACATTGACTGTGTACAACAAGGTGTCCCCAACAGCTGCCACTGCCAATGAAACTTGCTTATTGATCCGCAATGGTGACAAGCTTGGCGTTTGCTGCGCACTTTCAACTTGCGGCACTGGTGTCGCGGTTGGGGTGGCAGTTGGCTCAGCTGTCGCCGCCTGGGCTTGAACTGGCACCGCTGTTGCGGTTGGTGCAGGGCTTTGTGCCGCCGCCGCTTCAATTGCGGCTAGTACAGACCCAGAGCCTAAGCCAGCATCCAAGGTGCGGTTGATTTCACCAGCCACCAACGTAAAGATTTCAGTCACTCCAGATGCGCGGTCAGCATCACTGTCACGTGCTGGATCAGACCCTTGGTTCGCAATCGTGAAGCCAAAACCGCTTGGGGCCACAAAGCGCACTTGATAGCGTCCTGGTGCAAGACCATCGAATAGATATGCACCCTCGGCGTCCGTTACTGTGGATGCCAACACTTGGCCAGTTTCATCACGTAATTCAACCGTGATGTCTGCCAATGGCGTTTCGCCCTCGTCCTGAATACCGTTGGCATTCAAGTCAAACCAGACAAAGTCACCCACTTGCGCAGCAGGATAGGCGCCCAAGTCCCAGCTCAGGTCATTTTCGCCAACTGCAAGCGTAAAGCGTGTCGTTTGCCCAGTTGCTGGATCAACGTCACTGTCAGCGTCGTCATCACTACCTGCATTTTGCGGACTTACCAAATATCCACTTGGCAAACTCGTCAAGTCAAACTCAACATAGTAAACACCCGGTAAGACGTCTGCAAATAAGTACTCGCCGTCTGCGTCGGTTGTAGTTGTCGCAACTACAGCTCCGTCCGCGTCATAGAGCGTGACCGTGACGTTCGCAATACCGTCTTCACCAGCGTCTTGAATACCGTCACCGTTGGCGTCATCCCAGACGCGGTCACCAACAGAGCCAAGCGCCCCAATTGACGCGACCGCCCCATCGTGGTCATCTTCGTCGCCAGTGCCGTTGCCATCTGGATCGGTGCTGTCGAGATCATCATCAACGTAATCGAGGTTTTCTTCACCCGGCGTGTTTTGATTTTCGCTATCTGGCGTGCTGTCAAAGTCTGTTGGCGGCACGTTATTTGGATCAGTATCATCATCTGCGCTGCTAATTTCAGCGTAGTTGGTCACATCACCGGTGACGTCCGTGCTGATGTCAAACGTCATTGTGATGGTGACGCTGTCATCAACGGTCAAGGTGTCAATGGTGACCACACCATCCGCATCAGCGGTCACGCTAACTGCGTTCCCTTCATCTGTTTCGGCAATCTCAGCCACAGATGCAAAGCTCAAGCCTTCTGGCAAGTAGTCCACGATCTCAATGGCGTAGGCTGGCTTCTGACCTTGATTGACAACCGTGATGTCAAAGTCAACCGTGCCACCTGGCACCAATTGGCCTTGATCTGGCGTCAATTGTTTGATCAGCGCGAGGTCAAACAACGCGTGTTTGAAGCCCACAGTCTCAATGTCATGGTCGTCTT
>JAHDBS010000502.1 GCA_020630225.1 Anaerolineales bacterium
CAACCTCTATCTCTTGCGCGTAGCGCAGTGCTCTGTCTCTATCTATCAAAATCCAACTATATCTGGATAGTGCGTAATTCTCTGTAAGGTTCGCGACGCATCAAACGTAATTGCGATCAGATCAATGCGCCATGCGGCGTCGATGTCATGCGTGTCGATGTAATGCTCGCCAACTAGCGCCATCCGCTGCTTTTTCTTGTCTGTAATACTGTCTTCTGGCCTGCCAAACTTGTCACTTGTTCGGGTTTTGACTTCGACAAAAATCCACTCAGCGCCTTGTTGCGCCACAATATCGATCTCGCCGCGTGCGCAACGCCAGTTTGTTTCAATAATGGTGTAGCCGTCCGCTTCAAGCTTGGTCTGCGCAAGCCGCTCACCTAGATCCCCAATCGATTTTCGATAGTTAGACACCGCGACATATTAACATGAAAGACGGCCCTTTCGAGCCGTCTTAACTGCTTCCTAAGCCACCCGTAGGCGCTGCAAGCGGTGAGCGTGTCCTATTTCTGCTTACCGACTGATGCGTTCAGGACGTTCTGCCAAGGTGACTGGCACTGTAACAATTTCACCATCACGAATAATTTGGAAATCGACGGTATCGCCAGGGCGAACTTTCTTGACCAAGAAGGCAATCAGGTCATCCATGTTGGTGATTTCATCATCACCGGCTTGAATAATGATATCGCCGCCAATTGGCCAACGTGCGCCTTCCACTTCAACGCTGTCGGTTGCGCCTTGCAAGCCGGCAGTCGCAGCTGGTGTTCCGTCAAATACATCAATGACCATTGCGCCACGTTGGGTGATGTCTAAGCCCATGGCTTCAATCTGATCGAGTGATAGCGGCGAGCCAGTAATTCCCAAGAATGGATATTTATATTCACCAAAGGCAATGAGGTCTGGCACAACTTGCGAGACAATGTTTGCTGGAATGGCAAACCCAACGCCTGAACTTGATCCAGATTCGGACAAGATAAGCGTATTCACACCAATCACATCACCATCAGCATCTAACAATGGGCCACCAGAGTTACCAGGATTGATAGCGGCATCTGTTTGGACCATTTCTGGAATAGAGAATTGGCTCAGCCCAGACGGTTGTGTCCGTCCAACGGCGCTCACAATCCCAGCTGTCAGGGTCCATGTTTCGCCAAATGGGTTCCCCAGCGCAATCGCTCGTTGACCTACAAAAACTTCGTCAGAGTCGGCCAATGAAATGGGTTGTAGTAGAGATGGATCAATATCAACCTTGAGTACAGCGAGATCACTGTCTGGGTCAGTCCCTAAGACTGTTGCACGGGCAATGAGGCCGTCAAAGAACGTAACCTGTACAGTTGATGCGTTTTGCACAACGTGATTATTCGTCACAATGTGTCCGTCTTTATCAATAATGAAGCCAGACCCAGATCCGCGCCCAAAGAAGCTGTCTGGAATTTCAAACCCTTCTGGTAGGTTTTCTAAGTCCAAGCCTTCAGCGTCTTCTAAGTTTGTCTCAGTTGTGACGTTGATTAATACGACTGAAGGCGCTGAGGTTTCATAAATGTCATTTAGCAGCACTTCTTCGGCATCTGGCGCAACAGTTTGCGCAGTGCTTGCGGCTGGCTCAGCGCTTTCGGCTTGCGTGTCGGTAATGACTTCACTATCCACTACTTGTACAACGTTGCTGTTGTCTTGTTGTGGAACAAATGAAATTTCAGGTGCATTTGCTTGAAACAACGATGTACAAGCAATTGAGGCAATGGCCAGTGCAGAGACTGCCATGCCAATGGGGAGTAGTCTACGGTTCATACAGGTAATTATCCTAAAGTTTCTTGATAAGCAGATGATACAACGGCGTTCAGTCTTACACCGCGCGACAAAATCAATTGATATGCAATAAGAGTAGGGGCAGTGTATTAGAAATTTGCAAACTAGGAATAAGCGCAGCCTAAGTAAGGTGCACAAACTCATGTCATGCCCATAATTGGTATAGTTTACAGGTCTAGTGTGCTAGTTTGTTGGTTAGCTGGTTTACTAGAATTTACGTCAGAGACGAACCAACGATCAAACTAATCATTACTCTACGAACGAATACATGTCTGAAAAACTCACTGCCCAAATTGTTGCCATCGGCACTGAACTGTTATTAGGAAATACGGTTGACACCAATAGTGCCTACATTGCAAAAGAGCTCGGCAAGCAGGGCATTTTGGTCGAAGGCGTCGCTGTTGAAGGCGATGACCAAGATCGGATTGTTGCTGCCTTGCAAAAAGCACTGTCTGAGTCGTCTGTCGTATTCACGACGGGGGGACTTGGTCCCACGGTAGATGACAAAACCCGGTCTTCGGTTGCTGCAGCAGTGGGGCGCGAGTTGGTCTTTGATGAAGATCTGCTGAAGCAAATTGAGGCGCGTTTTGCAAAATTCAAACGCAAGATGAAGCCTAATAATGCCACCCAAGCGTATATCCCTGCGGATGCGATTGCGCTTGAAAATCCGGTTGGGACAGCCCCTTGTTTCATCGTCGAAGAAGGTGATAAAGCGTTGATCTCATTGCCAGGTGTGCCACGTGAGATGAAGTACATGCTGCAAAACGTTGTCATTCCTTACTTGCGCGAGCGTTACAGCATCACACAAGTGTTGAAGACAAAAACGTTGCATGTTGTTGGCATGGGTGAGAGTGATATCGATGCGCGCATTTCGCATTTGGAAGAACTTGAAAATCCAATTGTGGGTCTAGGCGCACATGCTGGTGTGGTGGATATTCGCATTACAGCCAGCGGCGACTCCGAAGCAGAAGTCGATGCGCTCATCGCGGAAGTTGAAACCGAAGCCCGCGAAAAATTGGGCGATGCCATTTATGGCGAAGAGGGTGAAACTCCAGCAGATGCTGTCGTGAAGAACTTGAAAACCCGCAACCAAACGATTTTTGCGGTTGAAAGTGGAACGGCGTCTTTGCTAGCATCACGCCTTGCGGCTGCAGATGTTGGTGGCACAACGTTTGCTGGGGCGCAGCTTGGCGCAACGTTAACGCATGGTCAGCCGCTTGAGCCTGTCGTGGAAGCGCTCGTCAAAAATAAAAGC
>JAHDBS010000503.1 GCA_020630225.1 Anaerolineales bacterium
TTTCTTCACTGGCCGCTAGGTCAGGGCGAAAGCTGGGATCATTGGGGTTGTTTTTATCGTCGTCAAAATGAAGTGGCGCGGTACTAGTGCGACAGATGGGCGCTTCTGTAACCGGATCATAGGTCAGCGCCAACACATCCAGCCAGCGCGGGGTGTGGTCTGGCATGGAGTAGGCATTGAACGCGCCTACGCCATCGGCAGACATTGGAATGAAATGCATTTGGGCAGACATGTTGTCAATAATCACCAATGCCTGGGCGGTGGTAGCTGGGTCTTGGCCGGTGCCAACCGCTTGGGCGGTTATGGTTTGGCTCCAAAACTGCCACGGCGTGCCAATGTTGAGCGTACCGCAGACGGGCAGGCTTTCAAGGTCAATGGGCGTGTCGCCAATGGCCGCAAATGCGGCACGTCCAGTGGTCAACACCACGGTGCTGAAGAGTGCGAAAACGGTCAGTACTTTTAGAATTTTTCGAAAATACGGTTGCATAAGATTACCTATTTGTTGTAGCAAGCTGTTTGTCAGAATTGGACATCTCCATATGCAGTGACAGCACGCACCACGTCACTGCATATGCGTGAAGATCAGTTGCAAAAATCATAAATAAGCCTGCGACATTAGAACGGGTAGTATGCGTAAAATGACTTCCATTCGGGCCCGAATGCATCGGGCAAAAATGGAAGTCACGGAATCAAAAACGGCTCCCAAGAGCGGGAGCCGTTTTCTGAATGTTGTCTAGCGTCAGTAAACTAGGACATGTGGTAAGGCGTCATTTCGCAGAAACTAAGTTAGTGCCGTGTCAAGGCTTTGGTGTTCTCACTAACCGTATCTATCATTTTACGCTTGACAGAACACTAGTTTCAAACAAATCGCGTAACTCAAGTTATTCGTAAATCAATGTAAATTCTGCACCTTGGGTTGGGATGTAGAGCCAGTCTTCTTCCATGAAGACACCTTGCTCAGAGACAATTTCTGTCGGCAATTGCTGTAAACGCCAGCGGAAGCCATCTGGAGGCGTTGCGCCACCAATGGTGACATTGAGTTCCCCCTGCCAATCCTCATCTGTAATTTGCAAGGTGCTTGTGATGTGTCCAGTGATATCCCCATGCACGGTGGTCAGGCCGTTGAGTTGAATTTCTTTGTCGGCTTCTAACCAGCTTGGCGGCACACCAGCAAATAGCTCCAGCATATCGCCGTCACGAATGACGAGCATTTCACGAATGAGCATAATGTAATTTGCCATCGCCCAAGCGTGCGGCATATCACCACCGCTGATCGCTCCGGTTTGCGGACTCACTTGCTCTGCCCAGACAAATGCTCCTGGCAAGGTTTGGTTCGTCAGCGTCCACCCCAGAATTTGGTGCACCACGTCTTGCCGCCCAAGGCGCAGATAGTTACGCGCTAACCCTAAACCACCATACGGCCAGAATTGACCAAAAATATGGATATAGCCACCACCAGTTGGATTGATCCACCGCTGATGGTACTCATCAAAAGCACGTGCCATGAGCGGGTCATCCCATTCCCAAGTTTTGGCAGGGAACATCGCCGGACCTGTGCCGCGCGCCATGGCGGAGCTTTCGATATTTTCGGGCGCACCCGGCACATAGGCGGGGTCTGGCCCCATGACAGCTTCTACACTGGCATGGATCGCTTGCCGCAGGTCGTCCGCTTCTGCCAACATCCATTCAGCATCTTCTGTGTGGCCTAACTCAGTGGCAATAAATGCCGCATCTTCAAGCCCGGCGACTGACCAAAAATCATCCCAATAATGGTGATAGTGATCTGGCCCTAAGTCTTCGGCGCTTTCACTTGGTGGCAATAGTCCGCGAGTCTCAGGCGGATTGTTCGTCGTTTCGGTACGTTTCTGGCGAATGAAATCCGCTGCACGATAGACGTTGTCGTAATACTGTTCTAGTCGGGCAATATCAGGCTGATAGCGATGGGTTTCCGCAATCAGGAAAATCGCTTGTCCCTGCGAGTCCCATTCGATCATGCCCGCGCGTGGTTGCAGGCCACCTTGACCATCGCCTTCTAACACTGGCGGGATCATGCCGTCTTCAGTTTGGAACTGGAACGGCACATCTAGATAACGTTTGATGAGGTCATCATCATTTGCAAACAGCGCTTCGCCAATATAGGCCAAGTCACGGATCCAAATTGCATCGTGTTCGTTTGGCCCAGGACGAATGCCATCGCGGTCTTCAGCAACGAGCAAATAGCCTTTTGACGCGCGGTAGGCATTGGTGACAAATTCATCAGGGATGACAAAGCTAGGTTCGCCAACATCACGGTTATATAGGAATTCACTGTTGCCAAGTACAGACCCAGCAATTGGCTCTGGCAATGGTAAATCTGGCCCCGGCGCAAAAACAATATTTAGCGCATATGATTCACCCGGCGCAAGCGCAAGCGCAAAGGTAGCTGCGGCTGCACCGTCATAGGCTTCAGCACAAGGCAGTTTATCTACACCAGCAAATGTATTGGCTTGTAACGCATTCATGACATCTGCAATGCGTCCAGTCTGCATAAAGTCTGGCGTTTGTGAGAATGCAGCAAAAGGTTGACTACCATTCACCCAAACCCGATTGTCACGGTCAAAAGCGACGCCATGAATACCAGACAGCTCGCGATGCACACCGTAGGGCTGGGTCAACGCAACTAAGTTTGTGTCAATTGGCGCATCAGTCGGGTTTGAAACACGTAGCTCCCAAATTACACGTGGATTCTCATAGTCGGTCACCAGAGTGGTGTCAACTGCCAAACCATTCATATTCCAACTTGCTTTTGGAATTGGGGCAGACCCACCCAACAATGAAAAGGCGGCATCTGGTTGTCTAAGCGCTCCCGTCTCATGGTCATGATAGAGCAACGCAATGGTCGGAGCATCTGCCCACGGCGCAACAGCAATGTCTGACGTGTAAAGGGCCTCATTGTTAGCAATTGCGTCACCAGAATTGGCGGTGAATTGGCCAGTGAACGTCCAAGCGTAGTAAGCGTTGCGCATCCAACTTGGTAACGGCCA
>JAHDBS010000046.1:0-2225 GCA_020630225.1 Anaerolineales bacterium
CGGTGCCAGCATACTTTGCATACAGGACAACATCGCCAACAGCGACGTCCATTGCAGCGTGCTTGCCGTTTTTCTTGCGAAGGCCTGGGCCTGCAGCTAAGATTTCAGCACGTTGTGGCTTTTCTTTAGCAGTTGATGGCAATACAATGCCGCCTGCTGTAACTTCATCTTGTTCGATGGGCTTCACGATGATGCGATCGCCCAAAGGACGCAAATTGAGAGACATAAGTTTCTTTACTCCAATCGAGATTAGAAATGATATTTTCGATTTAGCACTCTTTTTAAAAGACTGCCAACTGACGAAGTTTACCATCGTAAAAATGGCAGTGTCAACCAGTTTTTAGCACTTGAAGCGCAAGAGTGCTAAATATTTACAAAGATCTTATACAGCAGCAATTTGCAAAGGAATGCCCTCTTAGCGTAAGTACATTGAAAAGCCGCCCTGTGCACTTCTGTAATTCGAGCGCTTCACGCATCTCTAACAATCGCTTAGAATATGGTTCAGTTTTTCAAACAAACGGATTCATATGCTGAACGACGACGCACTAATCGAAAAATACCCTTACGCACAAAATAAAGTAGCCAGATTTTTTATTAAATCTCTGCTGAGTTTCTTTTTTCGCTTCTTTACAAAGTTCGAAATTGAAGGGTTAGAAAATATTCCTGAGAAGGGGCCAATTCTAGTGGTACCAAACCACTTTGATTTTGCAGACTCATCAGCAGTTATTCATCTGATGCCACGGCCAACCGAATTCATTGCAGGCTTCAATATGCCCCATGCACCCGCATTCGTAAGGAAGTTCCCGCAGCTCTATAAGGTGTACCCTGCGCATCGTGGGACAGCATCAACGGTTGCCATGCGCGCCGCAAAGGCCATCATGAAGCAAGACGGCTTCCTCTGCATTTTTCCAGAAGCTGGCAGTTGGGCAGCAGTGCTGCGCCCTGCCCGCCCAGGTGCGGCATTCATCGCAGTAGAAACGGGTGCTCGTTTATTACCAATCGGCATTGATGGCACCTTTGGGATGTTCGACAAGCTACGCAACTTTGAGCGCCCAAAAATCACTATAAAAATTGGCAAACCGTTTGGCCCGCTCACAGCAGAAGGCCGTGGCCGCAAGCGTCGCGAAAAACTAGATGAGCTTGGGCATGAAATCATGCTAAAAATTCGTGACCTCGTCCCAGACCATCTACATGGCGTTTACTCAGACGACCCAGCCCTACGGGCAGAAGCAGAAAAGGTCGCTGCCTACCCTTGGGATAACCGGTCCGAACAAGACTTCGAAGATCTAGACCACTAGTATTATTCCTGCGGCGTAGCAAGTAGCTACGCCGTTTTTATTTAAGCCGATTTTGCTATTATTAGCAGAATGAAACGCCTTTTTTTCGCCGTCCTTGTTATTGCATTGGTTAGCGCCTGTACAACTACTGGCCCCACCTCAGTTCCAACTGAAACCGTAGACACACCCGCACCAACAGCAACGCCTCTCCCGACGGTTGTTGCCATCATTCAACCGACAAATACAATGCCGCCAACGCGGTTACCTCCGACGGCAACACCTACTGAAGCGACAGTAGAGACGGTAATTAGTACAACAACACCAGAACAACTGACTTACGAAATCATTGCCACCTACCCGCATGATGCAGCCGCTTTCACGCAAGGATTACAAATCATTGATGGCCAGCTTTATGAAGGCACTGGCTTACGCGGACAGTCAACTTTACGCAAAGTTAATTTAGAGACAGGTGCTGTAGAGCAAACCATTTCACTTGAACCACAGTATTTTGGCGAAGGGATTACGGTGCTTGGCGACAAAATCTACCAGCTAACGTGGCAAGAACAAACTGCTTTCATTTATGACCGTGAGACATTTGCGCAGACAGGCACTTTCTCATATGAGACTGAAGGCTGGGGTCTTACATTTGATGGCGAGTCGCTTGTGATGAGCGATGGGACGCCCATCATCTATTTTCGTGACCCGGCAACATTTGAAATCACGCGCACCATCACCGTTACAGACAACGACCAACAAATTGCGATGCTAAATGAGTTGGAATACATCGACGGAGCTATTTATGCCAACATTTGGCAAACAGACTGGATTGTACGTATTGATCCACAGACTGGTGATGTAACCGCTTGGATTGATATGAGCGGGTTACTAGATACTGTGGAAATTACTCAGCCTGTCAATGTATTGAATGGCATTGCCTATGATGTAGAC
>JAHDBS010000046.1:2325-18830 GCA_020630225.1 Anaerolineales bacterium
CCCTGAAACAATGCCTAATTGACCGAGGCATAACTCAAGCAACATTCGTTGGATACTCTTTAGGTGGCCGCGTAGCAATTTACACAGCAACCCGATATCCAACCCTTGTTATTCATCTCATCTTGGAAAGCGCAAATCCAGGAATTGCCGACAAAGCCGCTAGAACCGCTAGGGTAGAAACTGACAAAGCTCGAGCAGCTGCGATTGCTGCTGACCTGCCTGCATTCTTAACCCGTTGGTATCAATTACCATTTTTCAAGACGTTAGATCAAACGCAACCTGCTATTCAAAGAATGCTCGCCAGACGCCTTCAGAATGATCCACATTGGTTGGCAAAACTTATTGTTGAACTCAGTCCAGGGCACATGCCTAATTTATGGACAACGCTCCCTACTTTGCATTGTCCGTTACATTACATTGTTGGCAGTTTAGACAGTAAATATCTTGCAATCGCTGAACAGGTTGTCACTACCAGTCACAGCGCCACCCAAGTTACGATTGAAGAAGCCGGACACAATACACATCTGGAAAACCAGAAACGGTTTATCCAAGTATTAGAAACAATTTTATGAAATTCGATTTACCTGAAGGGTTTTCAACCCGCCCTGCAACCGTTGAAGACGCCGAAGCAATTGTGGAATGCTTCAACGCAGCCCACATGGATATGACGGGAACTCTAGAATTTGAGCTCCAGGAACTTCTTGATGACTGGAACTCACCAGGGTTTGATTTGGCTACGAAAACTATCACCGTCTATGCCCCTAACGGAGATGCGGCAGGCTATGCAGAAATATGGGATGTGGATAGCCCACCAGTGCGGCCTTTTCTCTTTGTACGTGTTCATCCCCGCTACTACAACCTTGGCATTGGGACACAGTTGACGCAGTGGGGAATTGAAATGGGTAAGGCTTGTATTGCCCGCGTAGAAGATCCAACCTTGCAAGTCAGCCTAAGGTCTTACACTTACCTCGATCATCAACCTAGCGTCACGTTGCTGAACAACTTCAATCTAGAGCAAGAGCGCCTCTATATTGATATGGAGATTGATTTTTCGGAGACACCAATCCAACCGCCACGTTGGGCAGCAGGCATTACATTGCAAACGCTAAATCCTGAAGGCGATATCCGCGCTGTTTATGAAGCATTCTTAGATGGCTGGCAAGATCACTATGGGTTCATCATGCCGCAAGACAAAGACGCTGATTTTGAGCGCTTCAAACATGACTTACTGGCACAAGACGAAGTCAATCCTGACTATTGCTACCTAGCAATGGATGGTGATGAAATTGCAGGAATGCTGCTTACCCGTATGCACTATTGGGGCAACCGTGAGAAAGGGTATGTAAGCACCCTAACTGTGAGACCCAACTGGCGCGGCAAAGGAATTGCAAAAGCACTCCTGTTACATAGCTTCGCCGAATTCAAAGCAATTGGACGCACGGGGGCCGCCTTAGACGTTGACGCGAGTAGTTTAACTGGCGCAACCAAGCTGTATGAAGGCGTGGGGATGAAGGTAAAGCGCACAAAAGGCACTTATGAAAAGATCCTGCGTGAAGGAAAGAAAATTTTCAATGAAGGATAGTTAGTCTAGGCCAACAACTAGCTGATTTAAAAAGAGGTAATGCTGTAGAAAGTACGGCATTACCTCTTTTTTCATAATTAGATCCAGAGCAACCAATACCCCTAATTACACGGCACAGCAATCTGTAAAATATGCTCTGCAATTTGTCCGTTAGCTGCTCTCACCCCTAGCTCCAAGGTGTAGCTGTCATTGCAGTCTACCTGCACTTCAGTTTCCAACGTCCCAAAGTCCCCATAGATCCGAGAGCTTAGGAATGGCCCACGATATGGCACTTGATAGCCATTGATAAACACGGTTGGCGCTGTCTGAGTACCAGCGTAAGCCGTTGAAATTGTGACACAGGCTTTACCTTCAGCATCAGCGCGCGAGGTTACAACTTTGGTCTCTGTTAGCAACAACAGATCACCATAAATTTGAGCGAGTTCAGGGGCATTATCGCCCGTGTAAGATCCATCCCCACAGCCTGTTACCGAAGCGCTTGTATAGTCAACGTACTGCACAACACCACCACGCAAGCCGCCTGCAATGGTAAATGGAATGCCTTGTTGATCTAGATTGATGGCAACTGAAGTCTGCTGCACCTCAATCGGTGGCGACACAATTTCGCGACTATCCACTGGAGGCTCTAAATAAACTTGTACCGAGGCGCCGCCTTGGGGAATTGCCAAGATCATTCCCGGTTGAATGACATTTGGATTGGCATTCAAATTAGGATTAGCTGTCAAAATTTCATTTACCGATACTTGAAATCGATTGGCGATTTTCGAAAGCGAATCACCCGATTGAACAATGTAACCGACATCGTTGCTAAGCGCGTTATCTGCAAATGCAGCTTCACCAAATACTGTGCCAGCAAATACGAGCATCACTAACATTGGCGCAAATAATCGTCGCAAAAAATAAAACATATTGGGCACCTCTTGAATTAAGTAGAAAGGTCTAACAAGACATATGTTTTGCAACTTCTGTGCCGAATGCGAACATTTCAAACCCAACAGAAATATTAAGTGGAGAGAACGCGGAAGCCTACATATTCCTATTGAGTTAGCCCTTCACTATGTGATTAAATGAGGCAACGCACTGATTACACTTAAGTATGTTTATTTTTACAAACAAAAATATTTTTGTTTAGTATTTTTTACAAGCCTGCAGTCTATTTCAGAACATGCGTCTACGAATTTCATTTAAACGTATTGGTAAATTAGCAAGTTATCCTTAATCAATTCAATGGCAATATTTAAAACGCTAAGCCTGAGATCAAGAGTAATCTTGGCTTTCTTAGGCATTGGCCTGCTCCCTCTACTTGCGCTGGCTTACAGCAATCTCTACGTCTCCACCAACACTCTCCGCACCGAAGCCAAAGAAAACTTATTCAATGTAGCCTCCCAAAGCGCTGAACATATTGATTACTGGATCACCACACAACGCACAACCGTCAAGAATGAAGCAACGTTGCCTGACTTTGTTGCATTCTTAGAAGCGAATGCGGCAGGCAATCAAGACGCGCAACTTGCCACCGATGCACAGAATTTGCTAGACAGTCTAGCCGACCGCGACTCAACGTTCACAACCTCTTATGGGCTGTTAGACCTAGACGGCACCATTCTGCTGGATACCAACCAACGGTTTATTGGGCAAAGCGAGGCAATGGCACCTTACTTCACAATTTTTCAACAACCTGTTGACGAAACCCATGATCACGATCATGCTCATTCACAAACAGAGCATTTAGAAAGCTACATCTCGCCGCCCTTACTTGCCCCAGATACAGGAAATCCATCAATTTATGTCAGCGCACCAGTCAAAAACGAAGCGGGGCATATTATTGGCATCTTGCGCGTACGCTTCAATGCGGCCACCTTACAAGCTCAGGTCAAGGAACTCAGCAATTTAGCAGGAAAGGGGTCTTTTGGGGTGCTGTTCGATGAATATCACATTTATTTAGGACATGGCCAAACCACACGGGTGTTATATCGTCTCGCGCATTCTGTTCAACCAGGCGTCTTACAACAGTTACAAACAGAAAATCGGCTAGTAAAGCCTGTCCAACATAACTTCTACACCGAAGAAGAGCAAGAAATTTCGCAACGCATTGCGCTAGATCTAAAAGAAGGCATTACCCATGAACAGCTATCACTTGCTATAGATGATGGCAACCATACTTACGATGAGCATCGTGAAAATGCAGTGTCATTTCGCGCCAAAGACATCTCTTCTGAAGATGCCTTTCATCAAGTGATGCTTGTCAACCTACACGAAATGCCATGGATCTTAGCCATTTATCTCCCAGAGGTTGAGTTCCTATCTCCAATTCAAACGCAAACGCGCAATATTCTGGTTGCATCGGGCATTCTTGGTTTACTGCTCATTCTTAGTGCTCTGGCATTTGCAAACGTGCTCACACAGCCCATCGTGCGGCTGACTCAGACAGCAAAGCAAATTGAAGCTGGCAATTTACAAGCTAGTGTGGAAACCAATGCCCCCGGCGAAATTGGGCAACTTGGAACAGCATTCAATGGCATGACCTCAAAATTACGGTATTACATTGAACAGTTAGAGGAAGAAAAGAAAAAAGATCACGAAACAGCAAAGCGCAAACAAGAACGAATGCTCTCACTGCTTGCAGCAACATTTGACTCTACTGCAGACGGTATTCTCGTTACTGACAAAAGCGGCGCGACAATCCAAGCGAATAACAAAATCATTGACGTTTGGCAAATACCACAAGGAGTGGTCCGGCGCCCAATTGATCTAAATTTGACACACCTTGCAACGCTTCTTCAAGACCATCGCCAATTGGGCGCAGTCACGCAGCAACTCACTGAGGACCCAGACGCAACCATTACCGAAACACTTATGCTGCGCAACACAAAAGTCTTGGAGCTATTCACCCAGCCTCAGACTAATACAAAGCAAGAAACCATTGGCCGCGTTTGGAGTTTTCGCGATGTAACCGTGCGCCATCAGCACGCAGAAGCGCTTATTGATCAACAAAAACTATTAGCACAACAAGTTGCAGAGCAGACAGCCGAAATTAGAGCCGCCAATGTTGAGCTAGCCCGAACATCGCAAGCCAAAGATGAATTCTTAGCAAGTATGAGCCATGAACTGCGTACACCGTTAAGCGCTATTCTTGGCAATACTGAAATGCTTTCGGAAGGCATTATGGGTGAAGTAAGCGAGCGACAAAACAATTCGCTAAAAATTATTCACAATAGTGGCTCGCACTTACTATCCCTCATCAACGATATTTTGGATATCGCAAAGGTTGGTGCAGGTAATCTCAAGCTAGATATCCGAGAGACCTTTGTTAGAGAGATTGTGCATGCCAGCATGGAGTTTATTCGCGTTGGTGCGGAACGCAAAAATCTCAGCGTCTATGTAGACATAGATCCTAATGTCCGTGTCATTGATGTCGATACAAAACGTTTCAAGCAAATCTTAGTCAACTTACTCAATAATGCTGTGAAGTTCACGCCTGATAATGGCAAAGTGGGGATCAAGATTGTTGGAGATGCAAAACACGATGTCGCCAAATTTATGATTTGGGACACCGGCATTGGAATTGCGTCTGAAGACTTAGAACGGCTATTCAAACCATTTGTCCAACTAGACAGCAAACTCTCTCGGCGTTATGAAGGTACTGGTCTTGGGCTTTCCTTGGTCTATCACATGGTGGAATTACATGGGGGGAACGTGCAAGCGCAAAGCAAGCCAGATCAAGGGTCTCTTTTCACTGTTACGCTACCTTGGACACCTAGAGTACCTCAAACTGTAGCGCCTGAAGCTATCTCCCAGCCAGAAGCACTGCCGATTGCAGACCTAGCAAAACCAAGCACTGCCATCTTTGACAAACGTCACTCACTACTGATTGTGGACGATAATGAACTCAACTTAACGACATTCACTGAATTCTTACACGCCAAAGGATACCGGGTACACAATGCCCGTGATGGCGCAGAAGCTGTTCATTTGGCCACGTCTTTATCGCCGGATCTTATTCTGATGGATATCCAAATGCCTGGTATGGATGGTTTAGAAGCCACTCGCCGCATTCGCGAGATCAACACGCTCCGAAAAACACCAATCATTGCGCTCACAGCGCTAGCAATGCCAAGTGACAAAGAGCTTTGTCTCAAAGCTGGTGCCTCTGACTATGTGAGTAAACCTGTAAGCTTGAAGTCTTTAGAGAAACTTGTTCAAGTAACGCTTTCGACTCCAATCGACACCTCGCAATTGCACTAAACAATCTCACGTGACAAAAAGGCTGTGCAAAACATTTTGTATGGCCTTTTTGAATCCAGTTATGTGAATTCCGTCCTCCCAATTGCAAGCGTAATGTACCCCACTAACAGTACTGTCCTATTGAAGTGGCAGGCACTATTGTGATTGAATGGGTTGTAAGGGCTGTCTCTAGCCATTCTTGATCCAATATTCATTTCATGCGATTTTTTCGAAATCTAAAACTGCGCACAAAGCTTTTGCTGGCCTTTCTAAGCATTGGGCTTTTACCACTTCTCGCATTGGTGTACACCAACCTCTACATCACGCAGAATACATTGTTACAAGAGTCTCGAACGAATCTCTTCAATGTTGTTGCTGCTGGCGCAGGGCACGTTGATTATTGGATCAACATTCAGCACAACGAGATTCAAAGCGAAGCAAATCTGCAAGACATTCAGAGTCTCGTTACAACTTCACAAAGCGACGCAGAATACAAGCAACTGCAAGACGGTGTTCATAAATTATTGGAGACCTTGCAAGCTAAAAACGATACTTTCATTGTCTCTTACGCGGTAATGGATGCTACCGGTGAAGTACTTGTAGACACTGAAGAAGCGCAGATTGGGCGCAATAAGGCTGACCGCAACTACTTTCAACGTTTTCTCGGCGACGCAGATGCAGCACAAAGTGTAAGCATTAGCCATGCGCACGGTAATCATGATGACCATTCAGAAGACGCTCATGCAGAAGACGAAGATCATCACGACACCCACGCAGAAGATGGTCACAGCGACCATGAAGATGATGCACATACGGAAGATGGAGCACAAGGCATTCAATTAGGTGGCATAGAGAACATCACAGAACGACATGTCTCTGAGTACCCATCAAGTTACTTTTCAGGGCTCATTTATCCTGAAAACACTAAAAATCCAGCCGTTTACTTTAGTGCTCCAATTGCTGATGCAAATGGGCAAATCCAAGGTATTCTACGTGTCAAATACTCAGCGGATGTCCTCCAATCTCTCGTTTTAGATTTGGACAACTTAGCAGGTCCAGACTCTTTCAACGTCTTGTTCACCAAAGAGCACATGTATTTAGCTCATGGCAATAATGACGGGTTAGCGTTCAATTTGGCGCACACGCTAAATGAGGATGTTCGGCAAGAAATGCAGACGCACAAGCTGCTGCCAATGGATATGAGTAACATCATCGCATTAGATGTACAAGATGGTATTCCCCATGACTTGCTGCTAGATGTCACCATTGAACACGAACATACCCATGTCGATCATCGCGAAGAAGCCGTGTTCCTCCGCGCAAAAGATCCAACTACAGGTGACAGTTTCAATCAGGTTGCGCTGCTAAACCTACATGAAGCGCCTTGGACAATGGCTGTCTATTTGTCAGAAGAAGCCTTCACAGGTCCGGTCCGGACACAGAACCGAAATATTCTATTTGTTGCTGGTCTCGTTGGAGTGGCATTAGTCATCAGCGGATTGTCATTTGCAAATTTCATTACTAAGCCAATTGAAAATCTGACTGCTGTGGCACAACGCGTTGAAAATGGCGATCTTAAGGCAAGTATCGAACGTAACTCTAAGGATGAAATTGGCACGCTGGGAAATGCTTTCAACAGCATGACCAGCAAGCTGCGTTATTACATTGAGCAACTAGAAGAAGAAAAACAAAAAGACCGCGAAACCGCCCGTCAGCAGCAGGAGGGCATGCTATCGCTCCTAGAAGCCACCTTTGACTCAACGGCCGATGGCATTTTAGTGACTGATCTTTCAGGTAAAACTATTCAAGCCAATCGTAAGCTCAGTCAAATTTGGCAGCTTCCAGCTGATTTAGTGAATTCACCACTGGATCTCAATTTGACGCATTTAGCAACCCAACTTGAAGATCACCAAGTATTGAAAACATTGCTGAAAAAATTGCAGGCTGAGCCACAATCTTCAGTCGTAGAAACGCTAAATTTGCGCAACGACCGTGTAATTGAAATGTTCGCGCAGCCACAATTACGCGGTGAAGAAACAATGGGCCGCGTCTGGAGCTTCCGCGACGTGACTGAACGGCATCAGCATGCCCAGCAATTACTTGACCAGCAAAAGCTGCTGGCGCAACAAGTTGCTGAACAAACCGCTGAGATTCGGGCTGCAAATGCCGAACTAGCCCGCAGTGCGAAAGCAAAAGATGAATTCTTAGCTAGCATGAGCCATGAGTTGCGCACCCCACTTAGCGCAATTCTAGGCAACACGGAAATGTTATCCGAGAAAATTCTGGGGGATGTCAACGATCGGCAGAAAGACGCGCTGCGCATGATAGACAACAGCGGCACGCACCTACTTTCACTAATCAATGACATTCTGGACATTGCCAAAGTAGGCGCCGGCAACCTGAAACTAGATATTCGCCCAACCTTCGTCCGTGAAGTAGTACACGCCAGCTTAGAAATGGTGCGCACCATTGCAGAACGTAAGCACCAGCAGGTCTATGTCGATATTGATGACAGCATTCATACAATTGATATAGACGCAAAACGCTTCAAACAAATTCTGGTCAATCTACTCAACAATGCAGTCAAATTCACACCAGAGAAAGGCAAAATTGGCATCAAAGTGGTCGCGAGCCCTGAAGATGACACTGCCCGATTTATGGTGTGGGACACCGGCATTGGGATTGCAAAAGACAATATTGATAAGCTCTTCAAGCCATTCATTCAGCTAGACAGCGCGCTCTCTCGCCGCTATGAAGGCACAGGCTTAGGTCTCTCTTTGGTCTACCATATGGTGGACTTACATGGGGGGAACATCAAGGTTCAAAGTAAACTTGACGAAGGCAGTTTATTTACAGTGACAATGCCTTGGCATCAGAAAGAGGCAGCGCCAAAGAAAGTAGAAGAGCCTACTGAACGCAATACCACGCCGCTTGTTGCTGCAATCACCAGCGCCAGCAATGCCCCGTTTGACAGCAAAGACATACGCTTGCTCATTGTGGATGACAATGAACTAAACCTAATCACTTTTAGTGACTTCTTGAATGCCAAAGGATATCAAGTGCATAATGCGCGCGATGGTGCTGAAGCGGTGCACTTAGCTACTTCAGTTGCCCCAGACCTCATTCTGATGGACATTCAAATGCCAGGAATGGACGGCTTAGAAGCGACCCGGCGCATTCGCAAAATTGAAAGGCTACAAGGCGTGCCCATTATTGCGTTGACAGCCTTAGCGATGCCAAGTGACCGCGAATTATGCCTACAAGCTGGCGCGTCAGACTATGTGAGTAAGCCGGTCAGCCTCAAGTCTCTAGAAAAAATCGTGAAGACCTCATTGCTAAACCCAGACTCAGCCGACCCCATTCATTAGACAGTCTTAATTCTGGAAAAGAGCCATTTCAAAGATGTTTCCATGTGGCTCTTGGAACAAGAACTTAGCTAATGAAACGTATGCTGCAAATTTCGAGCAAAAACTCACGTAAAGAAGACCTCTGCAACGCCCTAGAACCATAAAATTCTAGACTGCCTTACTCAAAAATTTGGGATAGACAGCTCTACTTGACGCAAAATTGACGCTCAAAACATGGCTAACCTGTTCTTATCGGTTAGCCATTGTCGTTTTAGGCCATGCTTGATAAAGTCTGCCCGCTATGAAACGCATCTGCGTCATTTTGAGCGCCCTTTTTCTGTTTTGCCAAGTTACTAGCTTGTCTGCTGCCCCCCAAACACAGCAAGATGAAGTGTTTGGGTTAATCAACCAACTGCGGCAAACCTATGGCCTTACGGGTTTTACCTACAACGCGAGCTTGACAGCTGCGGCACAACAACACGCCCAATGGATGGCTGAAAATAACAACATTAGCCACACAGGCAGTGGCGGTTCACGTCCGCAAAACCGGGCAAACAATAATGGCTATGCTGGTGCTGTCAGCGAGAACATTGTGGGCGGAACTGCCCTGACTGCGTTCGAAGGCTTTACATGGTGGCAAAATAGCCCTGTTCACCTCAACACAATGCTCTCACAACGCCATAGCGAAGCCGGCATTGGCTTTGCTACGGATGGCACTTGGAATTACTATGCGCTGGTGGTGGGACGACCGGGAAACGTTGTTGGGACAGGACAAACAGCTAGCGGAAACAACACTGGCGCATCAGTTGCCGCTGAGCCGCAGTCTGATCCATTAGTCGTTGTGCCAATTCAAGTTGCAGAAGCAAATGAAGATGGCTCAATCACGCATACTGTGCAGCAAGGGCAAACAGCCTGGGCATTGGCCTTACGCTATGACGTGCCACTGTCTGATGTGTTCGCACTGAACAATTTGAATGACAATTCAACCTTGAAACCGGGCGACACGCTGCTGATGAAATTAGCAGACAATGCCGAACCTCTGGCAACACCAACCCCGTCTTTTTCACATACTGTTCGCAGTGGCGATACATTATGGCAAATTGCTAATATTCATGGGGTAAGCCTAACTGAGTTGCTCTATCTCAATAGCTTTGACGCCAATACAGTCGTACAACCAGGAGATGTTGTAACAGTCCGTTTAGCTGAGGGACAATCGCCTCCACCGGCTCCGACGAAAATTAGTAGTCATACGTTGCAAAATGGCGAGACCCTATGGACAGTTTCTGCATATTACAACGTGCCACTGGCAACACTGCTTAGTTTGAATGGCCTAACAGAGTCTAGTATTGTGCAACCGGGGGATGTGATTACGCTTTACGCAGTCACGCCGACCGCGTTACCTTCAGCCACGCCAACATGGTTACCCACGGCCACGCCAGCGCAAGAAAGCACACCTATTGCTATGGATGTCGCCCAGCTAGCTGAAAGTGCTAATGAAAATGTCGAGGCAGATTTAGAAGAAGCGGCGGTAGTCCCTGCGGAGGAAAAAGAAGGCAACATCACCCTCGCCTTGTTACTTGCAGGGTTAGCCTTCCTTTTGGCAGCAGGCACAATGACTGTCGTTGTTATGAAACGGATTGATTAGCGATCTAGCCCGATATCGACGTTTTCAAATTCATCGTCATCATCGCCATCAAGCTCGGAGCGAATTTCAAGGTCTGAGCGATGCGCCCAATCCCCTACCATTACAATTTCAATATCATCAAATAAAACGTCTTGCTTGGCTTCCACGAACCGTTGTTTGACCAGTTCCAAAATTGCCAAAAACGTTACAAAGATTTCGCGCCGTGATTTTGCCGGCTTGAGTAATTCAAAGAAACTCGCTTTACCGCCATCTTCTTTGAGCACATCTCGAATGAGACGCATTTTGTCTTTGACACGTACCCGCGGGCGGCGAATAACGTTGGAAACAGGTGGCGCATCTGCGGGGAGTAACTCCATTAGCCGCGCAACGGCTTGCCACAAGTGATCTGGCGTAATGCCCGTCAGGTCAGTTTTAGGATCAGGCTTTGGTGGTGTCGCCATCCGCAGATAAGTTCGCATACCAGCAGTCTGGCGTTCATCCAAGATCCCTGCCACTTCTTTATAACGCTTGTAGGCAATCAGCAAACGGGCAAGCTCTTCACCAGGGTCTTCCTCTTCTGGTTGACGTTCAGGCGGCCGCGGCAACAGAGCTTCGGACTTAATGAGGATCAGACGCGCAGCAATCACCAAAAAGTCGGCAATGTTATCGATCTTTTCAGCCTGTAGCTCGCGCACCCGCACCAGATACTGGTCTGTCACCTTAGCAAGTGCCACTTTAGTGATATCCAGCTCTTCGCGCTCGATCAGTTGTAAGAGTAAGTCAAGCGGGCCACTAAAGACCTCAAGCTCAACGGTATAGTCCAATTTATTTAGCATAACGTTGCTCATCCAAATTATACGGTGAATCGTAATGCAGCAGGTCACTACGATTCACCATTTAGAATACCGTCATGCAAACTGTCATTATTAGCTCCAAAAATCCAGTCAAACGCGCTGCTACCGAAAAAGGGTTTGCCGCCATGTTTCCTGACCAAGCATTTAGCGTTGACACTCTCTCAGTGCCATCTGGGGTAAGTGACCAGCCAATGTCAGATGCCGAAACGCTACAAGGGGCACGCAATCGAATGTACGCTGCCCGCGACGCAGCCCCAACCGCTGACTATTGGGTTGGCATTGAAGGCGGCTGCAGCTTTGAAAACGGGCATCTCATTGTTTTTGCGTGGGTCACAGTGTTATCGAATGACCACTATGGCGAAAGCCGTACCGCAATATTCCGACTGCCTAAAGAGGTCGCTGACTTAGTCAGTAGTGGCATTGAGCTGGGCATTGCTGACGACATGGTGTTCAACCGCACCAACTCCAAGCAAGGCGATGGCGCTATTGGCATTTTGACACACGGCGCTATCGATCGTACGGACTATTATGTGCAGGCCGTAACCTTGGCGCTTGTGCCGTTTGTAAACCCAAAGTTGACCTGGGGTCCGCTGCAGAGTAACGCGACCGTTAAATAAAAAACGGGCTAATCTGGATCCAGATTAGCCCGTTCGAAGTCTTTGTCGTGCCTAAGCTTAGAAGTTCAACCCTGACAAGCGATTTTCACAAGGAATAAACTCGTTGATGACATGATGCGCCGCGCCACCCACTGATGAAATCATCAGGACGTCTAAGTTGTAGGTTTGGCCGCATTCAACGCGCAAATCGACGGCCCAATACGCATACTCACCGCTCAAGCGTGAGATCAAGTGTGGTCCGCGGTAAGGCACTTCAGCGCCGTTGATATACATCTTCCATGGTCCAACGCCACCTGTCATGACTGAAGCAATGGTCAAACAAGTGCCAAATTCTGGTGTGATTTCAATATCACGAATGTGTGGATTCAGGAATTGTGTCCCGCCATGTTCACGTAAGCGATAGAGTGGTGGGTCATACGCACCGCCATAGAAACCATACCCACATTCTTTCTTCTGTGCGCCAGGGATAATTTCAATCGCGCCACCTTGTGGGCCAAATGCAATCGTAGTGCCTGGCACAGCTGGGGTTGGAACTGCTGTTGGAACCGGAACCGTTGGCGCAGCAGCTGCGGGCTGTCCATCGTTCACCGTAATTTCTTGAATAGTTGGGGCAACACATGGGAAGAATTCGGTCACAGAAAGTGTTTGTGCCTGACCGTCGGTTGAAGACACGGTCACATCCATGGTGTAGTTGCTGCCGCATTGGGCGACAACATCAAATTCGACCTTCCCAAACTCACCTTCGATGCGCGAATTCAAGAACGGACCGCGATAAGGAATGTTTGTCCCGTTCACTGCAATTGAGTGTGGCCCAATGCCACCTTGGAAGACAACATCTATGGTGACACACGCATTGAAATTGATGTCCGTCGCGACTTCCTTAATTTCAACACTTTCAATTGCCAGTGTCCCTGACAACCGATCCAATGTGTTTTGAAAGCGGCCATCTGCTGACCCAGCTCCACATTCACCCGCTCCTGGGTTAGTGATGACTTGAACCCCACCCTGTTGGGCTATGGCGCTCGGGGCAAAATAGAAAGCTGCAGCAATAGCAAAAGCTGCGGCGACGATTGAAACAAATTTCTTCATAATGTTCACTTACTACGCTAACGACAAAATCAACGCTCTTTACATTTGACGATACATTTTAGTGATCGTCACAATACCCGTAATTCGGCTCCGATTTTAGCATCTCTTCGCGGGCGGCTATTAACTTTAGGATGGGTATAGAGCGTTCGTCAATACAAAATTGAAGATCGCCGTTTTTCTAACCTTTTTCAGTGAAACTCCTAACGCTCTTCCATCCTGTGTAATGAGGAAAGCCGGATAAGAAAGAATTCTGTGGTGTGTTGAAAGAGAAGAGAGGAACTTTGAGGAAATTGATAATAACGCAATTCGACCATTTATTAGTACAGCGTTCAGAAAACTTTCTTGAGTTTTTCCGGCAACTCGGAGTGTCATTCCCGCGTCCCGTCCTCGAGACATCGGGGAAGGAAGGAAACTATGTGCAGCTTATGTGTATGGATCCCCTCCTTCGCGTTGGCGGGGGTACACCTTTTGAAATGGCATTGACAAAGGGTGATTAGTGTTATTTCTGCGAGCCGAAACCTTCCTGACGCAAGGAAGGATCGCTTAAACGATGGCTCATTTGTTAGCGTAAATGGGAAACTCTAGTCTCTTTTATCCCATTTACGCTTATTTCTGTGCTTTCACACCAGTGATCCTTCACGAAAGTCAGGAAGGTAAAGGCATGTCTAAGTGATTTTTTCACTCTTAGAAACCTGTCCCCCCGCCAACTCCTCCGCGAGGATGACACTTGGGTAGCTCTAAGTAAATTAGTCAAGTGTCTTAAACTCAGGCTTACCTCGAAACTCCCTGCTGAGCTTGCGTCTGGGGAAAACCTGCCGCTAGTATTCACCCAAGATTCTAGAAGCCAAGTAAAAAAAATTGAGCATTTGAACAAGAATTTTGTTCAAATGCTCAACGTGAGTTTTGTAATTCTTAGCCGCGGGTGGATGTTTCACTTCGTTCAACAAGGAGAGCTCGCGATGTTAAGCATCCTCTTACTACTCGGCAGCGGTTTTGAATACCCTAAAGTTCAACTTTTCTGAGCGGAACTTCAACGTAAAGGTCGCCCAAGAAAGTTGAACTTTGAGTCGCTGCTGAGCAGTTGCGTCAAGTTATGTCTTTGCCATTGCCTTTTCACCCGCTTCAATTGCGACAGTCAGCCAGTTTTCAAACGGCGGCACTGGGCACGTCCAGCGGTCGTTGTATGCACAGTAAGGGTTGTAAGCTAAGTTGAAATCTAAGTAAATTTCATCACCAGCTGGAATTTCCAAATCTAAATAGCGTCCCGCACCGTAGGTGGTGTTCCCACTCGTGGCATCTCTAAAAGGCAAAAACAGGCCGTTACCGCTGTAATACAGCACCAGAGATGTCTCTTCATTATTAACAACAAAGGTTGCTTTGCCCCAGCGCATGTAGTCAATCAGCTTTCCTGTGCTTGACTGCATCTTAATAGAATCAGGCGTTGTAAAGCGCTCAACTGTTGCCGTCACCGCATAAGCATTTGTGGGGGCATAGTATGGCAACTGCTTGAATTCTTTTTGTTGTTCAGCAGTCAATGGCGAGTGTGGTGACTCGCGAAAGTATTCATCTTTAGCTGCCCGTTGGGCGACATAGTTGTTCATGTTACTCCTCTTCGGAATGGATGGTATCATCTACAAAAATTACGAATAAATACTGCCCACAAAGCCTCACGAAGGGACACTAAGCGGTGAAGAACAACTTAGTGTCCTTTTGCGTCTTTGGTGGGAGATCTAAATATGTCAAAAACTCTAAAAAAAGCGCAAGATAATTATTTCCTACTCTCACTTGGCTGTTCAAAAAACACCGTTGATAGTGAAAGTATGGCGCAGCTGATGGAACGCGCTGGTATTGGCGGCGTGGGTAATCCAGACGATGCGCAATATCTAATTGTCAACACCTGCGGCTTCATTGGCCCAGCCAAAGAAGAGTCTATTAATGAACTCCGCAAGCTTGGCGAAAACAAGCGCGATGATCAATACCTGATCGCTGCTGGCTGCCTTACCCAGCGCTATGGCGGTGAAGTGCTCAAGCAAGTTCCGCAAATCGATGGCTTGCTCGGTACCCGCCGTTGGATGGATATTGTCAAGCTCGCTGGACAACTGCGCGACAAAAAACATCCTGATCCAATTTATCACTTACCGGAAGTCGCCACTGTTGGCACCGACGAACGTGGTGCAATGCGCACATCGATCCAAGGCACCAGCGCTTACGTCAAAATTGCCGATGGTTGCCGCCGTCCGTGTGCCTTTTGTGCCATTCCGATCATCAAAGGGACAGCCGTTAGTCGTCCAATTGAAGCCGTTGTTGCCGAAGCGCAACGACTGGAAGACATGGGCATCAAAGAACTAATGTTGATTGCCCAAGACAGCACCGACTATGGTCACGACCTTGGCATGAAAGACGGCCTAGCCAAGTTACTTGAACAGCTTTGCACCCAGACTTCAGACATTCCTTGGATGCGCATTATGTATGCCTACCCCGGTTATGTCACCGAACGTTTGATGGATACCATGGCGCAGTACCCACAGGTATTGCCCTATCTTGACATGCCATTGCAGCATGCACATCGGCAAACGCTGAAGCGCATGAAGCGACCGGCTAACACTGATTGGGTGTATCGAACCGTCGAATCCTTACGAAACAAAGTTCCAGAACTTGCAATTCGGTCTACATTTATTGTCGGTTATCCTGGCGAAACAGATGAAGAATTCGAAACACTGGTGCAATTTATTAAGGATTTACGATTTGACCGCGTCGGCGCATTCACGTTCTCCTTTGAACCCGGCACCACCAGCGAACCGCTCGGCGACCCAATTCCAGAACACGTCAAAGAAGAACGCCGCAACTATCTGATGGAAATTCAACAGCAAATTTCGCTGGAAAAGAATCAGGAGTTAGTCGGCAAAACCATGGACATCATGGTTGACGGGAACGGCGATGGCATGAGCATTGGCCGCACCTACCGCGACGCACCAGAAATTGACGGCATGGTGATTGTAGAAGGTGAGCTACCAGTCGGAGAAATTGTGCCAGTGCGCATTACCGGCGCAATGCCATATGATCTGACTGCCACTGTGGATATTGAAGGCCCGCAAATTATCGGGGATGGGTTGTTGCAGTTGTAAAAGACAATCGCTTTAAACCAATAGTAGAAACAAAAATGCGGCC
>JAHDBS010000504.1 GCA_020630225.1 Anaerolineales bacterium
GTACAACACCATTGCTGGCGGACTTATCACTGCGGTCATAACAATGCTGATCGCAGTTTGGATTTCAAATCGAATTACCGCGCCTGTGATCGCACTGACCAATGCTACGGGTAAGGTCAGCGATCAGGCGACTCCACAACCTTTGCCCGTCCAATCTAACGACGAGTTGGGGCAGATGACCGCATCTTTCAATCAAATGATCGCTACACTGCAAACACAACGTGAGCTTCGAAAACGGTTGGTATCAGACCTGTCACATGAATTGAACACCCCTTTGAGCGTCATGCAACTCGAAGCCCAAGCCTTGGGCGATGGCTTGCAAACGCCAGATCTCGCAGCAGCACGGATCAAGGAAGAGATTAAGCTGCTTGAAAACCTTGTTTATGATTTGAATTGGCTGGCAGAAGCAGATGCGAATGATATACGCATCGAGCCACAACCAGTGTCTTTACAAACATTTCTCACCGCAGAGGTGCAGCGTTGGCAGTCACAGACAATTGCAAAAGGCGTTTCGTTATATCTCCAAGGCGAAGTTCCAAATGAAGCGGTGAAGATTGACCGTTTACGGATGAGCCAAGTATTTGGCAATGTATTACGAAATGCGTGCCAGCACACTCCAGAAGGTGGACGGATAGGGGTACGGGTCGAGATGTTGCCACAAGTAGTGAAAATCCTTATTCAAGATAGTGGTGTTGGGATTGCAGCCGCAGATGTTCCGCATTTATTCGAGCGCTTTTATCAAGTTGACCAGGTGCGAAACCGTAATTCTGGCGGCAGTGGCTTGGGACTTGCCATTGCAAGAGCCATTGTAGATGCACACAATGGGACGATTAAGATTGATAGCCTTGGACTAGGCTACGGCTCCACAGTTACCATCTGTTTGCCCCGTAACAAATGATAAAATTCCTGCATGCAGGAACGCGAAATTGAACTTATCCCTACTGTCATCTTTTGGGGATTTTTTGGCACCATCATCGGCAGCATTGTTGGCGTTATTTTGGGCCGAAAATCTTTGTTAGCAATGATGGGCGGTCTCATTGGCTTACTCATTGGTCTGCTAGATGGGGCTGAACTGGATCGGTAAGCTGCGTGTTCTCCTAATAATTCCTCACTTTTTCTTCCAAAAGAGTTTCAATGGTTAAGTTTCGTTATCAAGTTGTGTTGTATGTATTGTCAGCAATTGTTGTTGCGTTTGATCAATACACAAAAGGCTTAGTCCGTGAAGGCTTAGGTCTTTATGAACGCTATATTCCTTTTGCGTTCTTAGAAGATATTTTTGACATTATCCATACGCATAACTCAGGCGCAGCCTTTGGCATGTTCCAACAGGGCGGTGTCTTTTTTACTATTATTGCCTTTGTGGTTGTCGGCGCGATTATGATTTATAACGCGGTTTTGGAACCACATGAGCAGATGGTGCGTGTCGCCCTTGGGTTGCAAATGGGTGGGGCGATTGGTAATCTCATCGATCGACTCCAGCGCGGTTATGTGACCGATTTCTTGTATTTTCACGGCTTTCCCGTTTTCAACATCGCTGACCTTGCCATTACGATGGGGGTGGTTGTCTTGATTTTGGTGATGATTGTTGAGGCTCGTGAGATTGCCCAGCGTGAGGCTGAGACCAAAGACGCGGATGCAGCTTCGATTGAAACATCTGCTGAGGGCTAAGTACAGACAATCCATACTTACTCGGCAGTGGTGCTCGATAGTTATCAACTTTTTGGAAAGAATCTTCAAGATAGAGATTGCTCAAAAAGTTGAACGTTTATGCTCGGCTGAGTAGTCACCACAACCCTAATCTTCTAATTTCTAACTTTTATGTCTGAGTCGCATCAAATCACGGCAACAGCAAAGGGTGAGCGGCTCGATAAAGCAATTGCAGCGCAGCTCCCTGAGTTGACCCGTTCGCAAGTTCATAAGCTCATTGAAGCCGGCAACGTTTTGTTGAACGGCGATGTGCCGCGTAAGTTTGGCGTCAAGCTAGACGTTGGTGATGTAATTGATGTCACTATGCCAGAGCCAGAGCCTTCTGAAATGCTGGCAGAGAATATCCCGCTAGATATTCTGTATGAAGACGATGATGTCATTGTGGTCAATAAACCGGCAGGCATGGTCGTGCACCCATCGCCTGGACATTACACGGGAACCCTCGTTAATGCCGTATTGGGACACTGCCCAGATATCAAAGGGGTCGGCGGCGCCAAACGCCCCGGCTTGGTGCACCGTCTCGATAAAGACACCTCTGGTGTCATTATTCTTGCGAAGCACGATGACGCGCATCGCTTTTTGCAGGCACAATTCAAAGATCGTGAAGTAGAGAAAAGCTACTATGCCCTAGTGCATGGCGAATTGCCATCGCCGATGGGCACCGTTGAAACCAACATTGATCGGGATCCGCGTAACCGCAAACGGATGGCTGCCTATCCTCCGCGACATGAGCGCGGGCGCTTAGCGATCTCGCACTTTACTGCGCTCCAACAGTATGACGCTTACACCTTGGTAGACGTCAATATTGAAACAGGACGCACGCACCAGATCCGGGTTCATATGGCGTTTTTAGGGAACCCTGTCGCTGGTGATGACGTCTATGGCACCCGAACGAGCATCAAGAATTCCCCTGTTCAGCTCAAGCGACAGTTTTTACATGCCTATCGTTTAGTGCTACAATTGCCTTCAAATATAGAAAAAACGTTCGAGAGTCGATTGCCAGAAGATCTGCAATCTGTGCTCGAATATTTGTAGGCTAATTACTAAAAGCTAAAGGCTAATTTGTTCAAGATTTGGGTGTCTCAAGTCTCTAGATCATTAACATATTAGCGATTAGCCAATTAGTTTTTAGCAAACTCAAAATAAAAACTACCTAAATCTAAATTCCGAGGCCCCATGCGCGAAGTTACGATCGCTACTGTACAAATGAAACCGACCTTGTATGAGATGGAAGACAATCTCATCAAGATGTCCGAATACATCAAGACCATTTGTGGTCAACAAAAAGTCGATGTCATCGTCTTTCCAG
>JAHDBS010000505.1 GCA_020630225.1 Anaerolineales bacterium
TGCTCCGGCTCAATCTCAAGCGCTGCATCAAAATCTGCAATTGCCCGCTCATATTCTTCATTTGCAGCGAGTAACTGGCCACGTTGGGCGTAAATTTCAACATTTTCAGGGTCTAGTTCTTCGGCAGTTGCATAGTCATCTAAGGCGGCGTCGACATCGTCAAGTTGGGCATTGACGGCAGCCCGATTGACAAACAACTCGTCGTTGGTGGCATCTAGGCTAATTGCTTGATCTAAATCTTCTTTTGCACCGGCCGCATCTCCACTAACAAGGCGGGCGAGCCCTCTGCGGTTTAGCACATTTGCATCGTCTGGATCAATCCGAATGGCTTCGTCATAGGCGGCGATTGCGGAGACATAATCATTGTCTGCTTCGTATTGCTGCGCCTCTGCAAGAAACTGCTGATACCGCGCTTGGAGTTGCTGGTCTCTGAATCGCAGACCGCCCCATACCAATATTCCCAGAATAGCAACGCCGACAGCCATCAGAATCATCCGATTTCTACCAATTGGTTCTTCTGGCGGCGGATCAGGTGTTGTATCTGGCGTTTCATAATCTTGCCAATCTTTAGCGTTAGATTGTTTGCGCAGTGGAATAATGGCAGTCAGTGCATTTACAAACTCGCCTGCACTTTGATACCGCTCTTCCGGTGCCTTCGCTAGCGCTTTTAACAAGACTTCTGCTAGGCGAGGCGAAAGTTTCGCGTTGAAAGTCTTTGGGTCTGGCGCTTCATCTGTGAGGTGTTGCTTTCTAATTTGTTCCGAGCGTGACGTGGAGCCGTCGTCCGTTCCAAGGAACGGACGCTGACCGGCAAACATTTCATAGGCCATCACCCCAAGCGAGTAGACATCACTGCGCAGATCTAAGTCTTTTAGCGCACACTGTTCTGGGCTCATGTAGGCTGGTGACCCAATACCAGACATGGTAACTGTTGCTGAGTCTGTTGCCTTTGCAATGCCAAAGTCGGCCAGTTTGATCTCACCAGATTTTGCCAATAGCACGTTCCCCGGCTTTACATCACGATGCAAGATGCCGTTTTCATGAGCATGATCTAACGCGGCGCCAACGGAGGCAAGAATTTCAATTGCTTCAGAAAATGCAATGCCATCCTGCTCTAACGCTTTGTTATGCAGATGATGCTGGAGAGTCACGCCATCTACATAGTCCATCACCATGAAAAGCTTTGAACCATCCCGTTCAAGCGCATGGAAATTGACAATATTGGCATGCTGAAGGGCTTGGAGGGTGTCGGCTTCTTTTTTGAAGCGTCTCTCAATTAAGGTATCTTCTGCAAATTGTGGCAATAGGGACTTCAGAGCAACGAGCGTTTGCTGCTTTGTGTCTTCAGCCAGAAATACTTCAGCCATTGCCCCTTGGCCAACTTTGCGGATTATTTTGTAACGATTAAGAATGAGTGTTGACATAGTGTTGAAATTTATGATGTAGATAAGTGCGTAAATAGGCGCTGTTGATCTTGAATGGCCTAAGGCCCCCAGCGCGGTTGGTAGTCAAATGTATTGCTTTGGGTAAGGTTGAAAACATCTGAGCCGTCATAGCGTGAGACCCAAATGTCGCCATCGTCTTGCCAAGCGACCCAGCCACCATATCTAGAGGTACCGGGGCCAGCTGCGGTGCCTGTGCTGGTCAAAGGAATAATGTCGCGCGTTTCAAGATCGATGCGGTAAATTTGGCGGTCAGCACCTTTGGTGCCGGCATAAAAGAATAAGTACCGATCATCTGCTGACCAGTCATTACGACCGCCGAGGTTGCTAAATGTCGTGATTTGCTGTTGTTGCGAGCCATCAGGCCGCATGATCCAAATCTGCCGACTGCCGCTGCGGTCTGATGCAAATGCAATCCATTCGCCATCAAAGGACCAGGCTGGGTCAAAGTTATTCCCCTGCGATGTTAACTGCTCTGGATTACGCCCGTCGGCATCCATCAGCCAAATCTGATGCTGCGCATTGCGGAGCTTTGAGGTGAATACTATTTGTGTGTCATCCCATGAGTAGGCGGGGGAGGCATTCTTGGATCCATTTCGCGTGAGAGACGTAATTTGGTTTGTTTCTAAGTTGATGCGGAATAATTCGAAGTGGTCGCTTGCGCCGCGCGTCATTTGGCGTGAGAAGGCAATCCAGTTCCCATCATTAGAGAAAGAGCCATAGTAATCATCAACCTCATTGAAGGTGAGTTGCGTTTGTCCGGTTCCATCACTATTGATTGTGCAAATTTCGTCATCAACGCCGTCATAGCAGGAATACACTAACTTGCCATTTGGTTCAGCAGATGCCGCAGCCACCTGTTGGTTAGGTGTTGCGACAATCTCAGTATCGGACACGGTTGCTGTTTGTGTAGCGGTCGCTGTTGGTAAAGGTGTTTCAGTTGGGGTTGGTGTGAACGTGCTTGTACTTGTTGGTGTTTGCGATGGCAAGATGGCATTGCTTTGGGCAATGCGTAAGCTATTGATGCCCAGGCCAAGTGTGTCAGCTGAAATCCATCCGGTTTCACCGCTTAGCGTTTCAATAAGCACCCAGTCTGAAGCAGCTGATTTACCAATAATCTGATAGCTATCGCTTGTTGTTAGTTCGCCTAGTTCGGCGTAGCTAGCTGCAGGCCCAGTGTGGATGGGTAGTGCACTGCCTGTATACGCTTGCACCGTACTGGTTGCGCCTGTGGGATCACTGCGCCAGATGAAGAATGCTACGCCTGCAAGAATAAGCATCCCAAGAGCAGCCAGCAATACAGTTCGTAGTGTTGAGGACGTTGCTAACGGTTCAGCTGTAGTTACCTCGTCTTCAATCCCCCTAGTTGTAATGGGTGCTGGCGGATTAGGAATATGAAGCGGCACTGTGCCAACGGCGTTGGCGAGTGCTGCGATAAATTCAGCTGCGGAGCCATAACGCTCCGCTGGGCGCTTTGCCAACGCCGTTTGCAATGCCATATTTACTGCAACTGGCAACGCTGGGTTGAGGTCACAAATATTGGGCGGCGGCTCACTCAAGTGCTCAATGCG
>JAHDBS010000506.1 GCA_020630225.1 Anaerolineales bacterium
ACCACTTGCATATGTTCGAACATCTTGATGAAGATTGGTTCTAAGACTTCGGGCGAAATTTGGGGCAGATGATAGTTTTCTTGTAAGACGTTGAAGTTCCAAGATCCGTCCGCAAGCTTGCTAAGGTGCGACTGATACGCATAGTTGGCGTCGTAAATCGAAACGGCATCCTTGGTGGCAAAACGCACTTGGATTGAGAACGTCAGGTCGCCTTCTTTGTAGACCGTTTCGTCTGGATCTTCATCATCAATGCTGGGGCCGAGAAAAATGCCGTCTGGCGGTTCAGGTGCCATGTACAGCGTAAATAAGTCAGCAATTGTCATAGCGACCTGCTGCAACTCATTTTTGAGCGCAATTTGCGTGGCAACCGCATCTCTCCGAATTTGACGGACTTGATCCATCTTAGAAACGCGATGCTCTTTTTTATAGGTCGAGACATTGCTGTAGGCTTCACCTTCGGGCGTTTTGCCTGAAGTCGTGACTTGCATTTCTACCGCCGAAACCAGCTTACGCTGGGTCTGCAAGACAAGCGCTTCACCTTTGGTAGCCTCAGATACTAAATCACCTTCTTCAGACAGATATATCCGCATCTGATCGGCAAAGCTACCCTCTGGCTGATCGTGATACTTTCCGTCTAACAGTTCGGCGTACGCCATTTTGTGGTCAACGCCTTGGCTGTCTTTCCACAAGATATTGAAAACCAACGCCTGTTCGTTTTGCGAAATCTGATACAACGCCGCCATGGGTGGCGCGCCAAATTCATAGTTCGCGCGCTCTGGAACAAGCGTCCAACGGCCTAAAAATGGGGTAACGGCTTCCATTTGATAATTCCCTAATTAGAAATATTCATCAACATCCCAAGTCTGGGGGTTGTAATAAATATATTGTTGAATGGCAATATAAGCTTTTTCATTGCGAATAATATGGTCATGAAAGCGCGGTTGCCAGATTTGGTCGTAATAAATGTCTGTTTGTCGGGCTATACGCGTCACAGATGCTTTGAACGCGCCAACAATACTAGAAAGTGATTTAGCCTTTGGTTTCCCAAATTCCCGCAACGGGGTAGTGACATGACGCGTCATGTCACTACCCCGTTGATAAGGTCTTTCATTGAGAATGATAATTCCGTGGAAATGATTTGGCATCACCACAAATTCATCTAGCTCAACATATGGTCTACGCTTAGCAGTTGCCAACCACTCGCGTTCTACAACGCATCCCAAAGCATTTGGATGCATCTGGCCTTCAGTGATGTTCCCAAACAGACACTGCATATTGTGCGCACAGATTGTCACAAAATATGCCCCTTGTTGCGTGTAATCCCAATCAGGATGCCGGATAGATTTTTGCATACTCCGGTTAACGCAATCGACATTTTCATTCTGTTACTTCAAAGAAGTTCACACCAACTTATAACGAATTTTGCCAACAATAACTATAGTGACATGGTGTAAAAAGGATCAGACTTTGTACTTCAAGAGGATCAGGCACAAAAAGGCGGTGCCTGATCCTTCACGCGCTATGTCTTTACGTTTACTCAATCACAACTTCATCCAGGCCTTCTTCGGCGGCTGGATATTGCATATTCAATCCTTTCAACGTCTCAATAATAATCTCGCTAATAACCAAGTTGCGATACCACTTGCGATTTGCTGGGATCACAAACCAGGGCGCGTGTTCGGTGCTGGTCTTACTCAGCATTGCTTCAAATGCTTCCGTGTATTCATCCCAATAGCCACGCTCGCGCAGGTCAGCCTTGGTAAATTTCCAATTCTTATGCGGCTCATCAAGACGCGCTTGGAGACGTTCTTTTTGCTCATCTTTGCTAATATGCAAGAAAAATTTGAGAATGACCGTCCCTTCATCAGCCAGCATCTGCTCAAACGCATTGATGTGCGCATACCGCTTAGACCATCGTTCTTCCGGCACAATGTCATGCACCCGCACCACCAACACATCTTCGTAGTGACTGCGGTTAAAAATGACGATCTCACCGTTGCCCGGCACGTGTTTATGGATCCGCCACAAATAATCGTGCGCCAATTCCTTAGAAGACGGTTTCTTGAATGAGGCAACCTTCACCCCTTGCGGGTTCACCCCTTCAAAGACGTGCCGGATGGTGCCGTCTTTACCGCCACTATCCATAGCTTGCAACACAATGAGGACACGCCGTTTGCCTTCAGCATACATTAGCTCTTGCAGCGCCTCCATCTGTTCATTCAGGGCAGGCAACAGCTCTTTACCTTCAGCTTTGCTAATCGGATGCAGACTCTTATCGTCAGGATCATAGTCCGCTAGAGATACAGTTGAATTAGGTGAAATCTTATAGATGCTCATACGATTCATTTTACATCAACTAAAATACGGTTATGTTCTCTCGGCTATTTACTTTTCTACTGCAAGTTAGTCTGATGTACCTTGCAGCCGGGCTTAGTTTCAACGTCTTGCCCATTGGCGAAGGTTGGGAGATTGGATGGCTTATTTTTGTGGCTAGCGTTGTTGTCTGGGGCGTTGGCTGGGTAATGAGCATCTTGCCATCTTTGTCGCCGCCACGGCTTGGGCACTTCATTATGACTGCCGCATGTGCTGCGCTCGGTGGTGCGACTATTCTATTGTCACCAGCCCTTGGTCTGGTGCAGATCTTATTCCCTGGAATTGGCGCACTCATTGGGTATTACCTGTCCAGAGCGCTTTTTCGCGACGAATAATCCAAAACAATATCAATCCATATGCAATCTTCTTTCCGGCATGCGCTCCCACAGCGCATGCCTTTCTTTTATGGCTATGTGATGCTAACCGTCGCTAGCATTAGCTACATGTTCACCACACCGGGCCAAACTGCTGGCGTTTCAGCGTTCAATCCATCACTGCGTGAGGCACTCGGGCTAAGTTTGACCCAACTCACTGGGATGTATGCCCTTGGCACCTTCCTGGCCTCACTCCCGCAAACTTACATTGGCAGCCTGATGGACCGCTATGGTCCGCGCCGCGTGCTAATTGGCATTGT
>JAHDBS010000507.1 GCA_020630225.1 Anaerolineales bacterium
CACCAAGGCGATTGCGTTTTATAAAAGACTTGGTGGTCGTATTGAGGGTGAAAAGCTAGAAACAGATTTTGGGACGCAACCAGTCCGCGCATTGCGCATGGTATGGCCTTAAACCAAAAAGCGGCACCGCTTCTTCAAATTTAGCCAGCTAAAAACTTGGCTTTTCGGTCAATTAGGCGGTGCCGCTTTCTGTAGGAGGAGAAGAAAGATGTTGTTTTGTTGTCGCACTCTTAGTATAGGTCACTTCAGATATGCCTAAGATAAAGAATAGGTTGAGATTTTATTGTGCTTTATAACTTTTGTATGAAATGCTCCTGGTCTTGATTCTGAAATAAAAGTACATTTGTCTACAAAAAATTATTTATAAATAATATTTGATTCAATATAATGCTTTTGACGTTATTGTGTTGATTGCAAATAACTTTTTATTTGAAAAAAGTTATCAAAGTTTGTAATCGTTATAAATAAGTTAGGAGATCTATATATGAATCAAACGCGAACGAGAGTGTATGCTGGGATTGTGATGCTGTTACTAATGCTGATGACTCCAGCCGCAGCGTTAGCACAAAACACAGTCAATATTTCATTCTTCAACTATTCATCTGAAAGTATGTTGGTTGAAATTAAATTTGAAGATGTCTCTGGTAATTTCATGTTGCCAGCCCAAAGCCAAGTTACATTGGACGACATTCCAAGTGGGCAATATAAGATCCAAATCAATGCGCCAAACGGCCGCGTTGCGTATGATCTGAACGTCATTACCGATATTGCCTTTGATATTCTGCCTGCAAGCAGCAATACGGAATTCAATGCTTTAGTAAGTTTGCGCCAAGTTGGGGATGTTCCAGCGTCTGCAACGGCAGATGATCCCGCCGCAAATGCGGCAGCAGCCCCTGCCTCAGCGCCAGCAGCGGCTCCTGCTGCACCGGAAACAGCTGCTCCTGCAGCAGCCCCTGCTGCGCCTACTGCTCCAGCAAAGCCATCTACTGGCGTATTGATTGAAAACTATGCTTCACAGGACATGTTGGTGCATTTTGTGTGTACTTGTAGTGGCAATGGCTTCCGAGTCTATGTTCCTGCTAACACCACAGTTCATGTAGAAGACGCGCCACAACAAGCGTACTTAGTTGAGATCAATGGGCCTAACGGGCAACTGTTCGGGCTACAAGATTTTTCTGAGTTGAACTCAGTTGTTATCTTTGATGTCCAAACGCCACCTTGGCAGCAAGAGTACGCGTTTGCAGCTCTAGCAAACTAGCGTTGTAAGGCATACCTGAGTTGTACTAGAAAAGAGGTCTCACCAAAGTGAGGCCTCTTTTTGTTTAAACCAAAAAGCGGCACCGCTTATTCAAATTTAGCCAGCTAAAAACTTGGCTTTTTGGGAAATTAGGCGGTGCCGCTTTCTGTAGGAGGAGAAGAAAGATGTTGTTTGTTGTCGCACTTTTAGTATAGGGCGGCGTGTGCTGCGCAAGATAGGGATTTCGTTGAGGAATGATTGTGCTGAATGTATAACGGTTGAAAAGCTGTGGGAATAAAGCTGTAATAAAAGTACATCTGCCTACATATTATGTATTCATAATAACTATAAGTACTTTTATACTTGGTGTATGTAGAGGCATTTGTCCACTTTGATATGTCTTGGAGAGATCACGATGTGTATTTGGCTGGACTTGCTTACTCAGAAACGAACGTCCATATTGTTGAAATCAAGGGCATTAATTACACAGCATAATCGAAACGCGATGAAGAGCGGCGGGTAAACCTATTCGATGCTCTTTTCTATGGAGTATTAAAGATATGAAAACGCATTTTACAAAAAGAAAAACGGGGCGCTTGCTAATGGTTGCAATCGGTCTATTGATGGCGATTGTGCCATTTAGTGTTGCGATTGCAGCTGAAGCCACCCTAACAATTGAAAATCAGGCCACTCATTCGAAATTGATTGTCATCAATGGTAAGGCGACGAGTGTTGCCTCTGGGGCAACTGAAAAGGTCGCGATTGCCAAAGGTGGCCACATCATTGAAATCAATGGGCCAAACGGGCAGCTGCAAATCCCTGCGGATATTCAAGTCGATACCAAAATGGTGATCTTCTCTGAAATTCGGAATGGCAATTACTATTTTGAAGCAGCAATTACCAGCGATGTGCCTGCCGTCACAACGGCTGCGCCAGAAGTCGCAGCGCCAGCGCAACCAGTTCCAACCGTTGCTGCACCAGAAGCGCCAGCCCCAGCTCCAGCGGCTGCGCCAAGCCCTCTTGCTTGTGACTTGCAATTGCTCAACACCAGCGGTCTAGCTTCAGTTGAGTCTTATCGTGCGAATGCCACCATTAATATCAACAGTAGCGATGCTGAACTTATCCCATCTATGGTGATGACAATGATGATGCTACTGCGACAGCAAAACGGTGAGCTTAACGCTGCGAAAATCGATGCAACGCTCCAAATGGATGGGTCGAGTAGCGATTTATTTGGCGGGACTCAAGTTGAAAGTATGACCCTCATCTACACAGACGGCATCCTGTTCTTGCAAGAAGGGAATGGCGCATGGGACTACATTCCATTGTCGAGCACTGAACTCGCTGGTGAAATTCCATTTGGCGATGTCTTAGAAGCTGACATCGATGCGTCAATCCTTGGGGCGTGTCAAGCAACGCAAACAGTTGTGGATGGGTCACCAGTGTTGACCTATAAAGTTGGGACAGTGCCATTGCCAATGGACTTGTCTGACTTTGATGCCCTTGGCTTAGGCGATGGGTTCAAGATCGATGTTACGCTGATTGGGGCGGACTACACGTTCCAACCACTGGGTGACAGCTGGTATCTGTCTTCAGGGTCAATGACCATGCGCCTCAATTACGACATGTCTGCTCTGGTTGATGAATTGCTATTGCTCGGCGAACTTGCGGGCTTGACCCCAGCAGAACGTGCTGAGATCGAAGCGCTGCGTAATATCACGCTAGATATGCAAATTACCCAGAACATCACGGACCTAAACACACC
>JAHDBS010000047.1 GCA_020630225.1 Anaerolineales bacterium
CCAATCCTCATGGCAGATTGTTTGAAGTTGGCTATAATCCCGCGCATGCGAATATCGCGTTTATCTTTGATTCTTATCGCAGTGCTTTCTGCACTTACTCTAATTGCCTATACGCAGTATATTGCGAAAGCAGAGCAATGGACCGGCGAACAAGACACCGGCTCTCAGGCCCGCGGCCTGTTACAGCTCTCTAGTGATCTCTTGCGACCCCGTCCCAATGTTGCTGCAACGGCAAACATTCAGCATGTTGATCTCAGCCCATATGGCATCAACACCTTTCTAGAACAAGAAGTTGAAGCAAAAAACATTGATCGCCAATTGGCGTTGATTAGTGACGCTGGCTTTGTCTGGATTCGGCAGGAATTCCCGTGGTATGACGTTGAGGTTCACGGCAAAAACGACTTCCTAGATTACCGTAACGAAGCGACCATCGGAGTTCGTGAGTCTTGGGACAAGTTCAACATTATGGTGGACTTGGCCGAAAAACACGACATCAAGATTGTGGCTCGGCTCTCCTCCCCTCCTGACTGGTCACGCGCAGATGGCAACGCGCGCGGGGGCTTCGCCCCGCCTGACAACCTACAAGATTATGCTGACTATGCTGCGTTAGTGGCAGAGCAGTACAACGGGCGTATCAATCACTTCCAAATTTGGAACGAGCCTAACATTTACCCCGAATGGGGTGAGCAAGACGTCAATCCAGAACAATATACCGAATTGTTGTGTTTGGCCTATGACGCTATCAAATCTGTCAATCCAGATGCGGTTGTGCTTGCTGGCGCACTGTCGCCCACGATTGAGCTCAACGGGCGCAACATGAACGAATTCATTTATTTGGATCGGATGTACCGCGCTGGGGCTGGTAACTGCTTCGATGTGATGTCCGTACAAGGCTATGGGCTATGGTCTGGACCTGAAGATCATCGTAGTAACCCTTTTATCATCAATATCTCACGCCATCACTACATGCGCGACCTCATGGTCAGCCACGGTGACGAACAAAAGCCAATTTGGATCAGCGAAATGAATTGGAACGCCGTGCCGCCCGAAAGCGGTCTGCCGCCAAATTACGGGATGGTTTCATTAGAGACGCAGGCTGAATTTGCGCCCCGCGCTTATGAACGCATGCAAAATGAATGGCCTTGGGTTGGTGTGATGCACTTCTGGTTCTTCCGACGCACTAATGAGTATGAAAAGAACCAAACTTGGTATTACTTCCGCATGGCTGACCCAGACTGGACGCTAATGCCGGTGTATCACAGCATGAAAGCGTATATTGATAACAATTAATAGTTAACGGTTATTTGTTAATTGTTATTTTGATCCAAATCTCGTTTTGGCCCACAGCTTCTCTCAAAAATTACGCTACAGCGTGCTCAGCAGCAGTATTGTGTTGCTTGGCACTGCATTACGCTTCTTTCGCTTAGATTTTCAATCGCTGTGGAACGATGAAGGCAATTCGGTTCGTCTAGCCGAACGTTCACTACGTCTTATTGTTGAAGGTGCCGGCGGAGATATTCATCCACCTGGCTATTACATTTTGCTGTCTTTCTGGCGCGACTTACTCGGTCAGTCAGAATTTGCAATGCGCAGCCTTAGTGCATTTGCAGGTGTCCTGCTGATTGCAGTTGTCATTCAGATTGGGAAACGCAATGTTGGCTTACTTGCGGGGCTATTTGTTGCCGCGAATCCACTACTGATTTACTACGCCCAAGAAGCGCGGATGTACGCGCTTGAAGCCTTATGGGCAACGCTCTTGCTCTGGGCGACCCTCCGGTTTTGGCAAACCCAACGCATCTCTTGGTTAGCCGCTACAACTGTATTTACGCTGGCAGGGCTTTACACCCATTACTCTTTCCCCTTTGTCATTGGTGCCATCAATACGATTGCATTGCTCTGGTGGCTTCTAAACAGTCGTCAGCTGGGCGCGATTCTGCGCTGGGTAGCTGGTCAAGCCATTGCACTCTTTGGCTTCTTACCATGGCTGCCAATTGCGTTACGTCAAATTACCACTTGGCCCTCCAGCGGCGAGCAAGCGGCAACAGGCGCAGCCTTACAGGGAACGCTGCGCTGGCTAGTGAGTGGCGATTTTTTCTACGGTAACCTCGCGTGGTTAGCGCTGGCTATCGTGCCCGCACTCCTAAGCTTATTCGCTTTGCGGCGCAGCTGGCCCTATTGGCTCGCATTCGGCATTCCTTGCGGGCTGATGCTAGGATTAGGTCTCTTCCAGCCCCTATTCGCAAAATTTTTAGTTGTTGCAGTTCCGGGGGTTGCCTTGGCGCAAGCAGCCGGCCTTGTTGCGTTGTCTACCAAAGCAAGGCAAACCGCGCTAATTCCGGTGCTAGGGATTTTTCTTGCACTAGGCACAACGCCTCTCGCGCTCAGCAATTTATATGCCGACCCCACCACATTTCGCGATGACTACCGTGCAATGGCGCATGTGATTGCGAATAGCGCTGACCCAACTACGGCCGTCATTCTCAATGCCCCAAACCAATGGGAAGTATTTACCTATTACTATCCTGACGGCCCAAACGTCCACCCCATTGCCAAGCAGCGCCCGATTGATTTTGACGCTGAAATTGCAGGCCTCGCCGCGATCACAGCCCAACATGAAACAATCTATGGCCTGATCTGGGGGGAAACAGCGGCAGATCCAGAACGAAGGCTTGAGAACTGGCTGAACCAATCGACATTCAAGGTCAGCGATGAATGGTACGGCAATGTCCGGCTTGTGAAATATCTCGCCGCGGACGCATCAGCATTGCTCGAAACTCACGGCGCGGCACCAGAGGCAGACTTCAATGCGCAGCTTTCATTGTTACGCGCTGCGATTGCGAGTAATCAGTACAAATCCGGTGATACTATTCCGATTGTGATGGAATGGGCAGCGCAACCGGATATTTCCCAGCGTCTGAAGCTGTTTATTCATGTGTATGCCGATCCTAATGCACCGCCTCAAGCGCAGTTGGATACAGAACCACTGGGCGGCTTACGCCCTACTAATACATGGCAGCCGAATGAACGCCTCATTGATCAATACGCAATTCAACTCCCCGCAGATATTCCTGCCGGCACCTACCAAATTGCGGTTGGCTGGTATAACCCGGAAGATGGTCAGCGTCTTGCAACGTCTATTGGCGATCGCGTGGTGCTTGCTGACATCGAAGTCACCCCGTAATCTAACGCTAATCTAAACAATCTGACTTCAGAAAAATGTTATTGTGAAGTTGGTGTTCTGGGATATCCCAATGGGATCCCAAACAGAATTACGTTAATAAACAACAGTTTATTGATCTTTAGAGTAAGTATCCTCGGGTAAGATGCAAACAGAATTATCGCAACGCTCCAAGTACCGCCTACGCTTTGTACTCATTGCTATGCTCGCAATTATGACGAGTTTAGCGTGTAATACGCTAGATACGCTTAATGCCGCCATTGAGCAACAAGACCCTAGTGCGCCTATCCAATCCGTTGAGCAACAGTCAAATGGCACAGCTGAAGTCGTTGAGCTCATCAACCAAGGCTATGCTCAATATTCGGATGGCAATTACGCTCAGTCAATTGCGTTCTTTTCATTGGCACTCGAAGCTGACCCGCAAAACGCACAAGCGTATTACGGGCTTGGCGCAGCACAATATAGCAATGGCGACTTGCAAGAAGCCGCAGATGCCTTCACGAATGCAATCAATGCAGGTTTTGACCCACCAAGCTGGCCGTTCCAAAGCCGTGGTCGCATTCTTTATGATGTTGAAAATTACGAAAAGGCCCTGGCAGATTTCAATCAAGCAATTGCACTAGATCCCAACGATGCAAACGCTTATTACAACCGTGGCCGCGTGTATAACGCCAAAGCTGAGTATTTGACTGCCATTCAAGATTTCAACACTGCAATTTCGATCAGCGGTGACAACGCCAGCTATTACCAAGAACGAGGCAATGCCTATCGTGACTTAGGGGATTGGGAACTGGCCCTCTCCGATTATTCAATGGCAATTGACCGTAATCCAAATGCGGCAACAGGCTATTTTGACCGTGGGCTCGCGTACTTCCAACTCGAAAAATATCCAGAAGCAGCGAATGACTTCTCAACGGCCATTCAGTTAGACAACAGTATTACAGACGCTTACTACTACTTAGGCGCATCGCAACTTGAACTGAACCGTTACTCACAAGCGCTCAATAACTTTGAACAAGCCATCGAACGTGGATATGAACCACAAATTGATGCCGTTGCAGGACGCGGGATTGCAAACGAAAAGCTTGGTAACGATGGAAGTGCCTTAGGTGATCTCACTGCCGCCATTGATGCTGGTCTTGCCACTGGCGAGACTTATCTTGCACGCGGCAACTTGCTTATTTCAGAAGGCAACTACATTGAAGCCATTATTGATCTGGACAAGGCCGCTTTAGAGTTACCGCAAAATCCAGAAGTTTACTTAGCACGCGCTGTTGCTTTTCAAGAATTAGGCGAGTTAGCAGCCGCAATTGCTAATTACGACCTAACCTTAGATATTGATCCATCAAACAACACGGCACTTTACAATCGTGGCCTCGCGCATCGCGGCTTAGGCAATACTGGCCAGGCCATTGAGGATTTCACTTCCGTCATTAGCGCAGATCCAGACAGCCCAAATGGCTACTTTAGTCGCGGGAATGCTTATCAAAGCCAAGGTCAAACTGACTTGGCCTTGCAAGATTTCACCATGGCGATTGAAAAAGGCTTTGCGCGTCCCAGCCTTGCATACGTTAGCCGTGGCAACTTGTACTTCAACCAAGAAATGTATGCAGAGGCCGTTGATGACTTCAATGAAGCAATCACAATTGAGCCAAACTATGCACTCGCTTACTTTGGACGTGCCAACGCCTATACTAAGCTGGGCGACGCTGAGCTGGCGCAAGCTGACTTACAACGCTATGGTGAGCTTGCATCTAACTCTGGAGACACGAACTCGCTACTCAACCTCGGGATTGCTTACCGCAATAGCGGAGACTTGGAGAATGCAATCACCCAATTTACACAAATCCTGCAAGCTGATCCTACTAACCAGCAGGCACTTTCACAACGCGGCAACACCTACTTAGACTTACAACGTTATGCTGAAGCGATTGCCGACTTTGACTCACTCGTTGCGGCTAACCCTGGGGACGCCAATGCCTTTGGTGGTCGGGGCGCAGCAAAGCTCAAACAAAATGACATCCAAGGGGCCTTAGAAGATTTCAATCGAGCGATTGAACTTGGCTATGATCCCCTTGCATGGGCTTACAACAGCCGCGGCACTGTGCATAGTGAGCTACGCGAATCTGAATTAGCCATCGCCGATTTCACCAAAGCGATTGAAGCAGACGCGACTTACGCTGTTGCCTATTACAATCGCGGTTTGGCATATCAAACTCTGGACCTGCGTAGTGAAGCGATAGCAGACTACAATCGCTATCTTGAGTTAGAAACTGACCCTGACCTGCAAGCACAGGCCCAAGCGCGTATTGCTGAAGTGGAAAGTGCTACAGGCGGCTAGATATCTAGTACGCATATCACCCAAACAAACTAAAAACCAACGTATCTCCTATTGCACCACAACATATATAGGTGCTATAGTGTTTTCAGCATCCATTAATGATGCACATTCACTAAACGAGCCCAATGTACAGTTGTTTAGGTATTGGGCTAGTGCAAGTTCTACTCGTTGTCGCATTCAAGTAAACATTGCACTTTGCTGGTAAACCAAATTTCAGGAGATTTTTCGTGTCGAAGAAAGTTGTTTGTATTGAAGACGATCCGGATATCCTCGATCTTCTCACCCTTGTATTAGATGATCCGGAATACACAATGGTCCCCGTGCTTGGTGGCGAAGAAGGCTTCTCCACAATCAAGGAAACCCAACCAGACTTGATCCTTATGGATCTGCTAATGCCTAAGGTCACTGGCTGGGACATCTTCCGCAAAATGCAAGAAGATGATAGCCTGCGGGACACCCCAATTATTGTTGTAAGCGCTTGTAATGAACGCATCAACTCCGCATTGGGGACTGAAGAACAAGTAAAAGCAATGGCTTACATTGAAAAGCCGTTTTCGCCGCTACAAGTTCGCGCTAGTGTTGATCGCGCCCTCGGCTTGATCCACTAATCAGCTAGATTGAATTCAAAACGCCATGCAAATTGCATGGCGTTTTTGATTCTAGGTACTATACCGTTGGCGGCACATAGTTTGGTGGAGGGTCTGTTATCCGCATCCACAGACCAACTGGATAACCAATCATTTTGGCAATGTCACCCACAATACGAATGATGGGCACCCATCCTATGGCCTGTATATATTCAGACGATGACAAACCTTGCCCTAACATCTTCAATCGTCGTAATGGCGTCTTAACATACAAATACATAACTGCTAAACAAGGCAATAAGAATACCCAATGCACACCAAAAATCAGGAAAAGGCCAATTGGTAACCCTACAAAGTAAGTACCATAGCGAATAAGATGGCGAAGTGGAATTAGCCCGCCATGACCATCGCCAGCGGCGTAGTTGTAATACTGCTTATAGAATGCACGCAACGAGGTCCGTGGTTGAAAATGTGCAATAGCCTTGGGCGCCCACCCAAATGCGCCAAATGCATCGCGAATGCGCAAGTCATACAAAACGTCTTCCCCAAACCCAAGCCATTCTGGATAGCCCCCCACAGCAGCCCAAGCCTCTTTAGTGAAAGCAACTGACCGACTACTTGGCACAAATGTCACTGGATTGATATCACTTAACTCTGGCAGAACTGTAGCGCCCATTGCCGTTTCAAATGAGCCTTCAACATCTGGCTTGAAAAATCCAGCGACCATTGCTGGATTTTGGCTATTGTTGCTTCCGTCTGTAAATCCAGCCAGAATAGTTTCGAGCCAATCTGGCTCTAAGATTACGCCTGCATCTGTAGCAGCAATAATGTCATGCTGCGCTGCAGCAATCGCAACGTTACGACCTTTTGAGATATTTGCGCCTGGGGCCATCACAATTTGAATTGGCAGCCGATCAGCATAACTCTCAATTTCAGCCAGCGTTGTATCTGTTGAGCCACCATCACACACGACAATTTCATCGGGCTGACGCGTCTGCAAAAGCAACGACTCAAATAAACGACGGATATGTGGCCCCTCATTCAGAACGGTCATAATTAGCGAAACTTTCATCGCAGGAATTATAAGACCTGTTTGGCGCTAGACCTTCTATAATTCATATGATGACAAAGACAATTGAGTTAACTCTCACAGACTGGGGCTATGGCCCCGCACCATTCGGGCGCATCCCGGCAGCAAATGGCAAACAGCAATTGGTGTTTGTTCCAGGCACTGTCGATGGTGACGTGATTCAAGCCCAAGTTGTAGGCGCTAGCGGTGCAGCATTATGGGCAACGCCTACAGTATATATTTCGCGCGCACCAGAGCGTGAGAAATCAACCTGTGCGGGCGCTGGCCATTGTGAGTGTAGCTTTCAACATATTACTTATTCAAAGCAGATTGAAATAAAGCGCGCTGTTTTGGAAAATCATTTTGTTCGGTTTGGTCCCAAGGATTTCCCAACACCGACCATTATTGAAACTACACCGCCATCCGTAACGCAACGTAATCATGTGCGGTTGCAACCTGATGAAGCCCGCAAATTACGCGTAGCCGCCCCCATAGAAGACCTTAGTCTTCCATTCAAGGGCTGTAGTCACTTGCCATCCTCAGTGGTGGAATTACTGACGAACATCACGTTTGGCGAGGAAGAAAACGATCTAACCGCAATTGATGTCAGCATTAATGCAAATGATGAAATTTTGGTTGCTTTACGGACTGCATCAGGGCTAATTCCAGAAGTCGCGTTTGATATAGCCTTGAATGCTGTTTTTCTAAAACCTGATGGGCGCATTGTGCCACTATCTGGTGATCCCTATCTTTGGCAATGGATTGGCGAAAAAGCGAACATGATTCCAGCTGGAGCGCCCTACCCACACTGGGAAATGGCTGCTGATACGCTGTGCAATACCTTGAAAAACTATGTGTCGGCAGAAACTAGCCTCTTGAACATTAATTGTGGTGCCGCTTGGTTGCTAAACAGTATGGATGTCGCAAATAACCATTGCGTCGTAGTCGAAGAAAATGAAGAATATGTTGAGGCTATTGCTACAAATCTAGATCACTTTGCCAATGTTGATCTTTACCAAGATGAACTCTCTGCTGCGCTTACACACTTGACAGCTGAGGATAAAACTTTTGATGTCACCATTTTTCAAAGTGCGGGCCGGAAAATTACTGGTCAAATCACGAACCAGCTTGCCCAGCTAACAACCCAACGACTTGTTCTGATTGGCCAAACACCAATTGGTCTCGCCAAAGATGTACAAGCGCTTACACAACACCGCTTTTCAATAGAACAGATCAGTTTGGTAGACACAGCACCTTATACCCATAAGTTCACACCCATTGCCGTTCTTTTGCCAAAATAGCAAACTGCCCAAATTTCATCATGCAAACGTGGTGGATTTCCCTAGATTTTTGCCCCATTCATTTCAAGGATGCTCACAAGCTTCTACCAATGTAGGTTCAAGGGGTACAATGTCTGTAAGTAAACCAAAATAAACCCTAACAAAGATACAAACATCTTATGTCCACACCTTTATCTGAAAAATTTCCAGCTGGTGTTATCACCGGCGATGCCGTTCAAGATCTTTACCAAATTGCAAAAGATGGCAACTGGGCTATGCCAGCTGTCAATGTAATTGGGACCAACACAATGAATGCCGCGATGGAAACTGCTGTCGCAGTTAACGCGCCAATCATCATCCAATTCTCAAATAGTGGTGCAAAGTTTGCTGCTGGTCTTGGACTCAGCAACGATGGCCAACAAGCTTCGATTGCTGGCGCTGTTAGCGGTGCTCATCATGTGCATCAACTCGCTGACAAGTACGGCGCCCGTGTTGTCCTTCACACTGATCACTGTGCTAAAAAGCTCATCCCATGGGTAGACGGCATGCTAGACGCAGGCGAAGCCTTTTACAAAGTACATGGCACTCCGCTCTTCAGCAGCCACATGCTTGACCTAAGTGAAGAAACACTTGAAGAAAATATTGAAATTTGCAAGCGCTACCTAGAACGCATGGCCAAGCTCGATATGACCTTGGAAATCGAATTAGGCGTGACCGGCGGTGAAGAAGATGGCGTTGACAACTCTGACGTTGACATTTCAAAGCTGTATACCCAACCAGAAGAAGTTGCTTACGCTTATGAAGAACTGATGAAAGTCAGTGATAAGTTCATGGTTGCAGCAGCTTTTGGGAATGTCCATGGTGTCTACAAGCCAGGCAATGTTGTGCTCAGCCCTGAAATCTTGAAGAACTCACAGGCGTTCATTGAAGAAAAATTCGGCACAGAGAAAGACCCACTCAACTTCGTCTTCCATGGCGGTTCTGGATCAGATCCAGCCAAGATCGAAGAAGCCATTGGTTACGGTGTCATCAAAATGAACATCGACACTGATACGCAATGGGCATTCTGGAACGGCATTCGTGGGTATGAAGCCAAGAATCATGACTTCTTGCAAACCCAACTAGGCAATCCAAATGGGCCAGACGAACCAAACAAAAAATTCTACGACCCACGCAAATGGCTGCGTGTGGCAGAAGGCTCATTCGTTGAGCGTCTCACCCAAGCATTTGATGACTTGAATGCAGTTGGCGTACTAGGCTAAGATTGATTTAGGCGAGTTGGAAGATGCTTAGAACCTCTATCCAACTCGCCTAAAAACTTGACACTGTTACGCCCTTTCGCTATCATTCTTTTACGAAATGGGCCCATGGCGCAGTTGGGAGCGCGTCTCAATGGCATTGAGAAGGTCGAGAGTTCGAGCCTCTCTGGGTCCACAAAAGCTTCAGCAGTTGCTGAAGCTTTTTCAATTATCAATAGTCAATGGAAATATTGGGCAATTACCAATGTGGCCTTGACACATCTGCTATAGTAAAAGTAGACAAAGAAAACTTTATATCTTTGCAAGGACAAGGAGTAGTAAGCCTTAGCAATGTGCAATATCATTAGCAGTTGAACAGTGACTGCTAAGTATTGAACATGGCTTTCCGAAAGAGAGAACGCGGTTGGTGCAAGCGTTTACCTGTGACCGGACACAGTGGCTGAACTCGCCTTCGAGCATCTGCGATTGAACGCATTTTATGTCACTAGAGCGCAGCGGGATCGCCCGTTACAGCAGCAAGAGCGTACGCAAGCTTTGCGTGAACTCAGGGTGGTACCGCGGAATGTCTCCTTCGTCCCTGGATGAATGGAGATTTTTTATTTAAAGACCTAAGCGAAAAAAATCAAATGCGTAAGGTGTAATTCGTAATTCACACTTTGACACAGCGTTTCACTTGAACACATTACGCATTACACGTTACACATTAGACTCATGAAACCACAATATATTCCACAAAATATCGAGCCGAAATGGCAAGAAATCTGGGAAAACGAAAAGCTGTATCGCTCAGAAATTGATCACAGCAAAGAAAAATACTATGCCTTGACCATGTTGCCCTACCCAAGCGGCAACTTACACATTGGGCACTGGTACGCTATGACACCGTCTGATGCTCGCGCTCGCTACATGCGCATGCAAGGTAAGAACGTCTTATTCCCAATGGGCTTCGATGCCTTCGGTCTGCCAGCAGAAAACGCAGCGATCAAGCGCAACTTGCATCCCAAAGACTGGACTTATGACAACATTGCTAACATGCAAAAGCAATTACGCAGCATGGGCGCAATGTTTGACTGGGAACGCGAAGCGATCTCAGCCGACCCTAAGTTCTACACATGGACAGAATGGTTCTTCATTCAATTGTTCAAAAATGACTTGGCTTACCGCGCGAAGAAAGCTGTCGATTGGTGTCCTCACTGCAACACCACCTTGGCGCGCGAACAAGTCTGGGGTGTCGACCGGCACTGTGAACGCTGCGATACACCTGTCATCAAGAAAGAGTTGGAGCAATGGTTCTTCAAAATCACCAACTATGCTGATGAATTGTTGAGCTTTGAGGGCATGGACTGGCCAGAGCAAGTCCGTTCAATGCAAACCAATTGGGTTGGCAAGTCTCACGGTGCAAGTGTCAAGTTCTACACCGAATTAGGTGACGAATTGGAAGTCTTCACCACCCGCCCTGACACCTTATGGGGCGCGACCTTTATGGTATTGGCACCAGAGCACCCGTTAGTCAATACGCTGACAACTGCTGATCAAAAAGAAGCCGTTGAAGCATATAAATTAGCGGCGAGCAAGCAAACTGACATTGAACGTGAAGCAACAACCAAGGAAAAGACTGGCGTCTTTACTGGAGGTTATGCAATCAATCCAGTAAATGATGAAAAGATTCCGGTCTGGATTGCGGACTATGTCCTGATGGGCTACGGCACTGGCGCAATTATGGCTGTCCCAGCACATGACCAACGTGACTTTGAATTTGCACGCAAATTTGGCTTAGCTGTCCGCCCTGTTGTCACCCAAGCCGGCATGGAAGCATTAGACGGTGACACCATGGAAGAAGCTGTCGCGATTTATGGCGACATGATCAATTCCGGCGAATTGACCGGCACACCACAAGCCGATGCTGTCGCAACGACCATCAAATACTTGGAAGAACGCAATGTTGGGCAAGGCACCGTCAATTACCGCTTGCGCGACTGGTTGATTTCGCGTCAACGTTACTGGGGTTCACCAATCCCAATGATCCATTGTTCAGTCTGTGGTGTAGTTCCAGTGCCAGAAGCAGATTTACCGGTCTTGTTGCCTGATGACATCGAGTGGACGCCAACAGGTGAATCGCCATTGAAATTGCATCCGACTTGGAAGCATGTTGACTGCCCTGAATGTGGCGGTAAAGCCGAACGCGATACCGACACGATGGACACCTTCATGTGTTCGTCTTGGTATCACTTGCGCTACTTGAGCCCAGACTATGACAAAGGCCCGTTTGATCCAAAAGAAGGTGATTACTGGATGCCAGTTGACACCTACACGGGTGGCGCTGAGCATGCCACCATGCACTTGATCTACACGCGCTTTTTCCACAAGGCCTTCCGTGATATTGGTATCACCAGTGGACCAGAACCAATGGTACAACTGCGGAACCAAGGACAGATTTTGGGGCCAGACGGTCAACGCATGAGTAAGTCACGCGGGAACGTTGTAGATCCAGACAAGCAAGTTGATATGTATGGCGCTGACTGCGTCCGTGCATACTTGATGTTTGGCTATCGCTGGCGTGAAGGTGGCCCTTGGAGTGACGATAACATCACAGGTGTAAGTCGCTGGTTACAACGTGCGTGGACAATGGTGCACGACAGTGTTGATGCTGAAGCTGGACCAAACGCAGCAAAGCGCTTGCGCGACATCGAACGTAAGCAACATCAAACCATTGCTCGCATTTCAAAGGACATTGAAAACTTTGAATTCAACACCATCATCTCTGCTTTGATGGAATTCACCAATGTCTTAATTGACGCTAGTAAAGATGCAGCGGGTTCAGATGCATTCAACGCAGCTGTCCACGACCTGATCTTGATGATGGCGCCGGTAACACCACATATCGCCGAAGAATTGTGGAATGTCATTGGTGGCGGCTTTAGCGTACATCAGCAACTGTGGCCAACATACGATGCTGAAAAGGCTAAGAATGATGAAATCACATTGGTCTTGCAACACAACGGCAAAACCCGTGACAAACTGACTGTCCCAGCTGACATTAGCAAAGAAGACGCTGAAAAATTGGCTCTGGCCAATGAATCTATTATCAAGTTCTTGGATGGCCGTGAACCGAAAAAGGTCATTGTCGTCCCAGGACGTTTGGTAAACGTCGTTGGATAACGTAGTGCCAGGCGCCTGCGCTCGCTCTACTCTCTAACACCTTAGAATACAAAAAGCGGGTTCCAAATTGGAACCCGCTTTTCTCTTTATATGAGTCGATTGGAAAAATTGATTTACCGCGCCAAAGTAGTTGGCGCAAACGTCGCATCGTTTGGACTAAAAGTCGCTACGTTCAACAAATTGCCAGCGTTTGCTGCAGCATCCGCTCTAATTGTTGAAGACGGTAAAGTATTGCTCATCGAACGCTATGATGGCAATGGGCACTGTTTCCCCGGCGGCTTTGTTGATAGTAATGAGCAGCCTGATGCGGCGATCATCCGTGAAGTGCTAGAAGAAACAGGCTATGAAGTTGTCTTAGGGCCAGTCTTTGCGGTTCGCAATAATACTGACAAGCCCTGGCGCCACCTTACATCAGTGGTGGTGACCTATGAAGCCACCATTACTGGCGGTCAACTGACTGAATCAGGTGAAGGCATGCCTGTTTGGTTTCCGCTAACGGACTTACCAAATGATTTACTCAAAGAAACGCGCAAGGCACTCGATGACTATTTGATCCGCGAAGGCGTTAGCGCGGGTTAGGTCCTAAATGCTCGCTCAAGAGCAACCATCGACCATCCGCATAGACTAACGTTGCAGTCCCTCTACCGCCACCACTTGCCGACTGACCATGGATCACCCCACTCCAGTGAAAGTGATAGGTCACTACTGCAACATCGTCTCGTTGCAAAACCCAATGCAGATTATCAATTGAATACGTTTCATCTTTGATAAGTGCAAACGTTTTGCGAAACGCGCCTTCAACCGCAGCTTTGCCCTTGAATGTATCTTCTGTAAATACAGCGACACAATCTGGATGAATGAGCGGAGCGACGACATCCCAATTTTGAGTTTCTAACGCTGCCACATACTGCGTCAGGAAATCTTCAGGTGTCACCTATAAGTAACGGTTTAGACTTTGTACTGACGCAGCACCAACATTACTTTGCCCTGAATTTGAACATTCTTTGGGTCAGCAAAAATTGGATCCATCGTTGGATTTGCAGGTTGCAACCGCACACGTCCGTTTTCTTTATAGAAGTGCTTCAAGGTTGTGGTGTCATCATTGAGCCAAACAGCCACCAAGTCGCCGTTATTCGCAGTGATTTGTGGCTTCATCACCACAATATCACCATCGCTAATCATGGCGTCAATCATTGAGTCCCCTTGGACTTGCAATGCAAACAAACCTTCTTCATTCCCAACCAATTCGCGGGTGAGGCTAATTGCTTCATCCGGCGCAAAGGTAGAGGTTGCATCTGGCATTGCCACTGGCTGACTTGCAAAAATGCGGCCTGCTAGAGGAATGAGTCGGGAATCGCGCTCTGAAACAACTGGTTCAGTTACCAGACGAATGCCACGTGAAACGCGACCGTCGCGAGAAATGTAACCATTCTTTTCCAAGATGTTGAGGTTGTAATTCACCACTGAGGTTGAGCTGATTTCACAGTTTTCCCCAATTTCTCGAATAGTCGGCGGATATCCATTGTCTTGCCAAAAATCTTGGATGAATTCAATCATGCGTTTTTGACGTTCAGATAGTTTCTTCTTAGCCATTTTTATCTCCAATCGATCAAATGTGTCGCTAATTTGTTCTAACAGTTTTGATAATATCAGAACGACTGTTCGGCGTCAAGAAAAATTTGGGATTTATTTTTGGATAAACTTGGGAAATATAAGGGGATTAAAACAAAAACCACTCTGAGTGCTTGGGATATCCCATGTAATAGTACTCAGAGTGGTCAATTTTTGGAAGGTTAGTTCACAGGCACCGGCTCTTCTAGTGGCAACCGGATGGAACGTTTTTCAACCGTGTTTTGCTGCTTGTGTTGTTCAGCAGACATAATTGGCAACCAAACTGTGAAAGTCGAACCTTTGTTAGGCTGGCTTGTAACATCAATCCGGCCTTCGTGCGCTTCCACCAACCACTTCACAATTGATAGCCCCAAGCCAGAGCCACCTGCGCGCGAGCGCCGCGTTCTAGACTTGTCTACTCGGTAGAAGCGGTCAAAGATGTGCGGAATTTCTTCGATTGGAATGCCATCACCAGTGTCTGTCACAGTAACACGTCCCCAGTCTTTCATGTTCTTTAGACCGAGGGTTACTGTGCCACCGTGCGGCGTATACTTGATTGCATTACTAATCAAATTGAGTAATACCTGCTTAATACGATCAGGATCACCCCACACCATTGCTTGGTCTTCCTCACCAAGCTTGACAGCAACCTTTGTTCCAGCCAACACGCGTGCATCACGATATACGTCGAGCAAAAGTGTATCAAGCTCTACTTTTTGGAAGGCCATTGGCAGTGACCCAGTTTCTGCCTCAGCTAATGTCAGCAAATCACCAGCTAGCCGCGTCAGACGCTCTGTTTCGGATTGAATTGCGTCCAACGATTCAGGATCACCTTCGCCAATTCGACGCAACAAGTCAACATTGCCACGGATGGCCGTCAACGGCGTTCGAAGTTCATGCGATATATCAGTCAAAAAACGCTTTTGCGAATAGAAGAGACGCTCTAAACGTCCTAGCACGTCATTAAAAGACGTAACAAGGCGTCCAATTTCATCATCGTAGCTCCCCTGATGATCAATACGCATCGAAAGATCATCCGCCCGCGTAATTTGTAAGGCCGTAGACGTCACTGTCTCCAATGGCCGCAAAGCACGCTGTACTGTTAGCGAACTAAAAATAATGGAGAGCAAAATGGCAACAAAACCACCACCGCTCATTAAGAGCAAGACCGCACTTTGAGCCACATCAATTTGCTTGAGCGAGCTTGCCACCTGCAAATATCCAATGTGGGTGCCGTTGACAACTACCGGTGTTGTCAACACCCGCAATCTGTTTCCAAATAGCGTTACGTAGCGAAAATTACGCTCTAATTCGGACCCACGCAAGCTAGTGGCATCCATCGGTGTTTCTAGATCAGAAATTGTCATTGAATTCCCAATCAGTTCACGCTCAATGTTGAACAATTGCATGTAGAGGCCAGGCGACTCAATCGCATCAAATGGCAGTTCAATCATAATTTCAGAACTACGCGAATTGATGGACGTCACTGAGGTCTTCAGCAACTGATCCACCGTGCGATCTAAGGTTTCATCAACTTGACGGATCAGAGTAAATTGCAATACGGCCCAGACTAACACGCCAAACAAACCCAAAATAAAGGCAAGCAGCAGTGTATTCCAAAGCGTAAGGCGTACGCGAAGGCTCATAAATTATTCTTCGCGTAGCACGTAGCCAACACCACGAACCGTGTGAACCAATCGGGCTTCGCTTTCAGCTTCTGTTTTTTGGCGTAAGTAACGCACATACACTTCAATGATGTTGCTTTCACCGCCGAAGTCATAGTTCCATACCCGATCAAAAATAACATCACGGGTTAGTACTTGACGGGGGTTACGCATGAAAAGTTCTAGCAATTCATATTCTTTGGCAGTCAAATCAATAGCCCGACCGCTACGGAATGCTTGGCGCGTGCCTGTGTCTAGTGACAAGTCAGCAAACTTGAGGACTTCAATCTTGCTTGGTTGCACACGGCGTAGCAACGCCCGTATACGAGCCAACAATTCTTCAAAGTCAAACGGTTTGACCAAGTAGTCATCTGCACCAGCATCTAAACCTTGAACTTTGTCTGACAATGAGTCTCGCGCGGTCAGAATAATAATGGGGACTGACCCGCCAGAGCGTAAACGACGACAGACTTCAATTCCATCGATCCCAGGCAACATCCAATCTAGTACGACTAGATCTGGTGGATAGTCACGTGCTAGCGCCAAACCAGCTTGCCCATCGTGGGCAACATCAACCTGGTAGCCTTCATAAGCCAACCCACGGCGTAAAAAGTTAGCAATGCGTTCTTCGTCTTCGATTACAAGTATTCTTGATTGATTAGCCATAGTGTTATTGCGCCCGTTGCGCAGTGAAAATAAAAGCAGACCTTGCTGCTTACAGATTACATCCCATTGTTTTACTCCAGCAACTGCTGAAGAGGTTTGTATACTAGACTACGTTAGTGGCATAAATAGTACGTTTATGCAGCCTAAATATCTGCTAAGTGAATTATTTGAGGATTCTCATAATTCAGCCTAAACGACTCTGAGTATAGCAAATCTGGACAATGTAACACATTGCGCAACTACCCAAACGACAGTACGATTAAGCTAAAGCAACGCAAGATATTAACCAAGCGTATACGCTTTTCCTGTCAAACTTAGGCAACAAATGTTAACCAAAGAACCACCCATTCAAGCAATAGCTCTCCCCAAAACGGAAGAGCTAGATATTTCTTTTTTCTCTTCACAAAAAACAACTCCAGCGGGCTGGACACGGCAAGCTGGCATTGTGCAAAAAGGCGAAAACGAATGGTTGATTAGTGATGCTAAGTTGGCCCAAACAATACTTCGTTCTACAGAAGCAAAGCAAGCTGGCTTTGAGGCAGATACATTCGAACGTAACAGCCAAGCAATTAATCCACCAGTATTGCTAGCACATGGCGACGTGCATCGCATCCAGCGGGGTAAAATTGCACGCTTTTTCACACCAGCGACTGTCAAAAAAGCCTATCGCCCCCTAATGGAAGAGCTTGCAGACAAGCTTGCTGCAAACATCAAAGCCAATAAAGAAACGAACCTTAGCGAAGTCACCATGGAAATGGCTGTTGCCATTGCTGCGGAAGTTGTAGGGTTGACGAATAGCAGTTTGCACGGAATGGCACGCAGAATAAATCTGTTTACGCACAAGCCAAATATTCCAACTTGGTTAGGGCCACTTTACGAAAAAGCCTACACAGCCACCATGCACATGCATATGGGTCGCTTTTTCGTCTTTGATGTGCGCCCCGCTATTGCTGCACGGCGAAAAAAACGCACTGACGATGTCATCTCCCATCTCATTGATGAAGACTATTCTGACGTTGAAATTTTGACCGAATGCATCACTTATGGTGCCGCTGGTATGGTGACAACACGCGAATACCTATGTGTTGCTCTTTGGCATTTATTTGAGAACGAAGAATTACGCGACATCATGCTTTCAGATGATGTCAAAGCCCGTCATAAGCTATTACACGAAATGCTACGGCTTGAACCTGTTGTTAGTCAGCTTTCACGCAGATTAATGAATGCGATTGATCTAGAGACGTCTGAAGGCACTGTTACTCTACCAAAGGATGCGTTAGTCCATATTGATGTCTATGCCGCGAATAGCGACTCAGAGACTGTTGGTGAAGAAGGGCAGAGCATTTGCCCACAACGGTATGTAAATAAGATGACAGAGCCGGTATTGAGCTTTGGCGAAGGTGCCCACCGCTGCCCTGGTGCATTCTTCGCAATTGAAGAAAGTGATGTCTTCATCCGCGCCATTCTGCAGATTGATGGTATCCGGATGCTTAGAGAGCCTAAGGCAAAGTGGAATGAAGTCACGCAGGGTTATGAATTTGTAGAATTCATGATTGGCACAGCTTAAGCGTTGAAAATACTGACAAATTAGAAGAGCCATATGTTTGAATACATATGGCTCTTTTTGTTTAACTTAGTTGTGCAGATACCTAGCTTATGTCTACATTGGCAAGCCAAAGCGTTAAGATAGCTATTGAATCAAAAAAGGGAGTGTGCCTCACAAATGAGACACACTCCCTTTTTGTTAGTTTTGTTTAGTGCTACGACTTTGAGTGCTTTGCGCATATCTTTGCAGCAA